>DYCJ01000085.1:0-5317 GCA_019418195.1 Clostridiales bacterium
GTCCGTAATCCACGATCTTTCCGACCGTCACGCCTGCGATACGGACATGAGAGACATGAGTGGTGCTGATGTCGTCTTCAGCCGGGGCTGCTGATGGAGCTTCCGGCAGATCTGCTGCCGGAATACTGGCTGTCGGAATATCGGCTGTCGGAATATCGGCTGTCGGAGCGTCCGGTGCCGCGGCATCCGCCGCCCGCACGAGGAATGCCCCGCTTCCGGTCACCGTCCAGTGAGCGGACAGCGGCCTCTGGTTCGCATATCCGAGCGGAAACCTGAACTCTTTCTCCGCACTTCCGAAATGACTGGATGTGACTGCCAGCATATATTTCCCGTATCCTGCTGCCGCACTCATTCCTGCAAGGGCGAGCGCTTCTCCCGAGGTGGAACAGGCCCCGTACAGACCGAACATGGGGATCTGCAGCGCCTCCACTCCCATGGATGTGGCGATGCCCTGCCGCAGCAGGTCTCCGCCGAAGAGATATCGGATCTCGTCTGCTTTCACATGTGCTTTCCCCAGGGCGAGCACGCATGCTTCTTTCTGCATGGTGCTCTCAGCCTCTTCCCATGTCTGTGCGCCGAACAGATCGTCTTCATTTGTCATATCGAAGAGCTTTCCCAGCGGGCCGGCCGCCTCTTTACTGCCTGTCACAGAGGCGGCACTTACGATATAGGGTGCATTTTCAAAGAGAAGGCTCTGTTTTCCTTTTATTATCCGGTTCATATTGATATCCTCATTTCTGTGATTCTCTTGAGATATCAATATTATCTGCACTGCTGTGGAAAATATGCTATATTTTTTTACTTCAGAATTTCACTCTGCATCGCTCCTGGTATAATACGTTGAGCGGCCGGAACCATGCTTTATCAATACGCCCCTGTCAACCAGCTGTTTGATAGAATTTTCCACAGAAGTTTTTCCGATGGTCGGACAAAGCTCCATGATATCACTCTTAGTAAATTTTCCGATTTTTCCATACACAGCACGCCTTACGATCTCTACTGCAGGGAGCTTCTCACGGACCAGATCCACTCGTTCCTCAAAGTCGCGGTACGCCGCGAGGATCGTTCGCAGCAGGTATTTAAGAAACGGTGCAGGTTCTTCCTGGTTCTCATGCCAGCCACGCTGACAGGCTTCCAACGCATCGTAATACAGATTTTTGTTTTTAGCTATCTTACTCTCCAGCGAGATGTATTTGCCGATCACATAGCCGCTCCTATATAAAAGTAAAGTTGTAAGCAGCCGGCTCATCCTTCCGTTTCCATCGTTAAATGGATGGATGCAAAGGAAGTCATGAATAAAAACAGGAATCAGGATAAGGGCGTCAATTTCCTGTGTGTCGATCATGCGATTGTAATTCTCACATATCGCATTAACTGCAGCTGAAGTCTCATATGATGCTACCGGAGTAAAGAGAACAAATTCGTTTCCCTCCGAGTCTGCTGCACTAATATAATTTTGCGTATTCTTGAAATGACCGCCAGTCCCTTTCTCCGAATATCGGAACAAGTCACGGTGAAGCTGCAGAATATAATTTGCTCGGATCGGGATATATTCATAGTTCTCATGGATCGTGTTCAAAACGTCACGGTATCCCATGATTTCTTCCTCATCCCTGTTCCGAGGTGTGGTTTTATCAGCCACCAATTGTTTCAATCGTGTATTAGTAGTCCGGATACCCTCAATCTCATTAGATGCCTCAGTACTCTGGATCTTTGCAATCTCTATCAACTTATCCAGTTCCTCTGGTTTTTGCTTAAGATACAGTTCTTGTCTGCCCTTGCATTCGTGGATTTGAGCAACAAGCCCTAAGATCTCGTTGTCCCATGTCTTGTTCTTTAAAGCAAAATAATCAAATGTCCTCATTTTCTCCCAGCCTTTCTTCTTTTCTCCCAAATTATAATTGATTTTGGGAGATAAATCAATAAAACAAATGATCAGCCAAAGAAAAATGTATATTTGGAAAGTCAAATCAGAATACTAAGGAGGACACGATATAAAAGTGCCGGCCGAAACCGGCAGTAAAGGAGATCTCCCTATGGATAAGATACAGAAATTAAAGAAAGAAAAAGAATATGAGAAATACGTCAATCAAAAGACTCCCAGACACAATGTCTGGCTGAACATGCTCAAGGCATTTCTGCTGGGCGGCACGATCTGCACACTCGGACAGGTCATCTATCACTACTGCGAGTTCCGCTCTTTGACCGCCGACGAGTGCAGCAGCTGGACCTCACTGGCCCTTGTCCTGATCAGCGTACTTCTCACCGGGACGGGAGTCTATCCCCGTCTGGCGAAATGGGGCGGCGCAGGAGCTCTTGTCCCTATCACCGGATTTGCAAACTCCGTAGCCGCCCCGGCTATTGAATATAAGAAAGAGGGACAGGTATTCGGCATCGGCTGCAAGATCTTCACGATTGCCGGCCCCGTGATCCTGTATGGTATTTTCACCAGCTGGCTATTGGGATTTATCTACTGGGTCTGGACACTGGTGCGGTGATCGATCTGCTTCTTATAATCGGTCTGATTCTTATAAAGGAACACAGGTCAGAAAATTTTTCTGACCTCGCGGTCCCATGTGTATACTCCGTTTATCTCTTCCTCAATGTCCGTCCACTGGGTATACACACTGGCACAGAGTCCCTCTGGGATCAGCGCCTGCACTTTGTCCATCAGCTCCCGGTACGCGTTCCCGAGGGCTTCCTTATCTTTGCAAGCTCCGTAACCATACAGTTCTTCACAGGCACTGTGTCCCGGCTCCCGGTATGTATGTCCGCCAATCTCCGAGAGTGCGGCGACGCGCTCTTTCTCAGGACGAACTTTGAGTTTGAAGAAATAATTGTGGACACTCTGCATATCTCCCCCGCCCTGATCGAACCAGCCACTCACTGCGTCGATGAGCCTTGTGGGGTCTTCTGCCCTTGCAATCCGAGTAAGCTCTTCTGTCTGAAATTGGCCCCATCCCTCGTTGAAGATCACCCACGTGCAGATGCTTGGATGGTCTTTCAAAAGCCGGATCGTCTCTTTCATCTCACGGACAAATTCTGCCCTGCCCGCCTTGTCTCTCCTGGCAAGCAGCCAAGGGTGGTTGTCCTTTATCGTAATGCCGCGCCAGGACATCACCGTAGCCAGATAGGTCACAAACCAGTACTGGTACGCTTCTCCTCCGTTTACCATGTCCTGCCATACTACCAGCCCCAGCCGGTCGCAGTGCCAGTACCATCGCTGTGGTTCGATCTTGATGTGCTTACGCACCATGTTAAATCCGCTCTTCTTCATTTCTGTAATGTCGAAGATCAATGCCTCATCCGACGGCGCTGTGTACAGGCCGTCCGGCCAGTATCCCTGGTCAAGGACTCCATTCTGGAACTGTACTTTCCCGTTCAGGCAGATGCGCGGAATTCCGTCTTCATCTTTCTCAATCGAAAATTTTCTCATTGCAAAATAGCTTTCCGCCCGGTCTTCTCCCATGGTTACTGTGAAGAAGTAAAGATACGGAGTCTCGCATGTCCAGGGCCTGATATCCGGGATCGGGATTTCGACCCAGTCGCCTGTAATGCCGGACGCGCTGCACATCTGCTGATTGTTCGGTTGATTTTTCGATTCCGGGGAATCATTGTCCGTATACAGGCCCGGATGCCGGATCTGTATCGTTATCGGGTGTCCGGCCTTACTGCTTTCTGCTCCTTCTTCATCTGACGGAGCCCCTGTATGTGCCGCCTGCCCATTTGCAGAGACTCCGCTCCCAGAATTTTCCGCCGCCGACACACGGATCCGGACAGCACTCCTCTCAAGATCAGCCTCCGTCTCAATATTGGCGATATACTTCTCCGGCACTTCCTCCATCCAGACAGTCTGCCAGATCCCGCTCTGGGCAGTATAGAACATGCCGCCCCGTTCCAGGCGCTGCTTGCCTCTGGCATGGTAGGAAGTATCACTTAAGTCTTTTACCGCAAGGCTCAGTTCATTCTCGCCATCACATACCAGGGCAGTGATGTCCGCCGTAAAAGGCAGATATCCTCCCGTATGCCTCGCCGCCTTCTGCCCGTTTACATAGACGACACACGCCTGATCCACTGCCCCAAAATGCAGGATCAGACGTCTGTCGTCTTTTCTCTCGTCCCATTTTTCAAGCGTAAATGTGCGCCGGTACCAGAGATACTCGTCCGGCTGCAACTGCCGGGATACACCGGAGAGCACAGTCTCCGGCGAGAACGGAACGAGGATCTGCCCGTCATACTGTTCCGGCTTGTTGAATTCTTTTGTGAATGCATAGTCCCAGTATCCGTTCAGATTAATATAACTGCCGCGCTTCAGCAGTGGGCGCGGATACTCCACGAGGACGTTCTGCGGATCAAGGTCTCTTCCCCATCTGGTGTACAGTTGTTTCATGTATATCTCACCTCGCCTGTTGTCAAATCTTAACTAGATTTTAGTATACGTAAAACCGGAAATCAATATGCTGCACAGGCTTATGTCGGCTGATTCCGCCAGACAACAGTCGACAGCAGTCGAAAGAGCAGTTTTATGTCATAACTTTGCAGAATACTGCAAGTCTTATTCAAACCGAAGCATTATAATACAATATAGACAATGCAGATTCAGTATATGAGTAAAACAGCGGCGGCAGCCGCAGTAAGCACGCAGTGCGGTTTTGCGAATGGCGCGGGCTGAACTGTTACGATTTATGAAATTAAAGGAGGAAATGACATGATCCGCAAATACATCTATGGAACACCTTTTGAGACAGAGGCGGTCGTAACTGATATCGCACAGACAGACGGCACGCCCGCTTACGGTACTGTCGACACACAGGACGGCTTTTCTTTTACCTTCATCATGGATGATGATGATATCGTCTACGGCCTGGGAGAAGCCAACCGCGGCATCAACAAGCGCGGCTACTGCTATATCAGTGACTGTACCGACGATCCGAACCATACGGAAGACAAACGCTCCCTGTATGGCGCTCATAACTTCATTATCATAGCCGGAGAGAAGAATTTCGGGCTGTTTTTTGACTATCCTTCAAAATTGACATTTGATATCGGATACACCCGCATGGACACACTGAAGATTTCCTGCGAGAACGCGGACCTCGCACTGTACGTCATTGACGGAGATACTCCTTATGATATCGTAAAACAGTTCCGCGGCATGATCGGACACAGCTATATCCCGCCGAAATTCGCATTCGGATTCGGCCAGAGCCGCTGGGGCTACAAGACAAAGGAAGATTTTGAAAAAGTCGCACAGGGCTACCGTGAGAATCACATTCCGCTGGATATGATCCTGTCTCTTATACACATCTGACGCTGC
>DYCJ01000085.1:5327-9124 GCA_019418195.1 Clostridiales bacterium
GGATATGATCTATATGGATATTGATTACATGGATTCATACAAAGACTTTACCGTAAATGATGATTTCGAAGATTTCCCTGCATTTGTCCGGGAAATGAAAGACCAGCATATCCGTCTGATCCCTATCATTGACGCAGGTGTAAAAATCGAGGACGGATACGACGTCTACGAAGAAGGTGTTAAAAACCGCTACTTCTGTCAGAGAGAGGACGGCAGCGACTTCGTGGCTGCAGTATGGCCGGGAGATACCCATTTCCCGGATGTGCTGAATCCCGAGGCACGGAAATGGTTCGGTGACAAATACCGTTTTCTCACGGATCAGGGCATTGAGGGCTTCTGGAACGACATGAACGAACCGGCAATCTTCTACTCTGCGGAAGGTCTTGAAGAAGCCCGTAAGATGGCACGTAAGTTTGCCGAGACCGGAACGAGTAACTGGGACGGAAGCGAAAAAGCAACGGAAGCGAAAGAAGATATCGGCGTATGGCAGCTCGGCGACAAGCTGGGGAGCCTCGCAAACAGCCAGGATGATTACCGGAGATTCTATCATAATGTAAACGGACAGATGATCCGTCACGACAAGGTACACAACCTGTTCGGTTTTAACATGACAAGGGCTGCCGGAGAAGCATTTGAGCGCATTGATCCTGACAGGCGTTTTCTTATGTTCTCCCGCTCTTCTTATGTAGGAATGCACCGTTACGGCGGCATATGGACAGGCGACAACCGTTCCTGGTGGTCACATATCCTGCTCAACCTGAAGATGATGCCGTCCCTCAATATGTGCGGATTCCTCTATACAGGAGCTGACCTCGGCGGCTTCGGCTCGGACACAACAAGGGACCTGCTGCTGCGTTTCCTCGCATTGGGCGTATTCACCCCTCTCATGAGGAACCACGCCGCCCTGGGCACACGGGAGCAGGAATGTTATCAGTTTGAACACATGGAAGACTTCCGTCATGTGATCGGCGTCAGATACCGCCTGCTGCCTTACCTGTACAGCGAGTATATGAAAGCAGCCTTAACGGACGATATGTATTTCAAACCGCTCGCCTTCGTATACCCGGACGACAAAATGGCGTCCCGGATCGAAGACCAGCTCATGCTGGGCAATGAGATCATGATCGCGCCGGTCTATGAACAGAACGGAAAGGGCAGATACGTATATCTTCCGGAAGAGATGAAATTCGTGAAATTCCTGCCTGACGGAAGTATCTCCGAAGAGGTGCTTGGAAAAGGCATCCACTATGTGGACATCGCACTCAATGAAGTGCCGCTCTTTATCCGTTCCGGCAGATGCATCCCGGTAGTCGATGCAGCAGAATGCGTGGATGAGATCGATATGGATACGCTCCGGCTGATCGGCTATGAAGGAGCCGGATATGTGCTCTATGATGATGACGGGGTACATAAAGATTACGATATGGAGAAACACTGCCGCATATTAAAATAACCGAAAACGGATATGGGGACGTAGTAAAACCCGGTTTTACTACGTCCCCATTTCCATTTTTAAACCATTCCCATACTTCGCAGTATATACAGCCACCCCGTCAGTGTAAATGCACTGAACAGTGTCGTCAGCATGACCACGCTGGAAGTCAGTACGCCCTCATGCCCCATATTCCGGGCCATCACGTAGCAGCTTACTGTCGTCGCCGAACTGAGCATGACAAGGATTGCCACCAGCTCTTCCTTTCGAAAGCCCATCCACACGGCCAGCGGCAGGAACAGTGCGGCAAACAGGACCAGCTTCATGACAGAAGCGGCTACTGCAGGCTTTACTTTTCCGAATGCTTTCTTCAGGTCGAAGCTGGCTCCCATTGCCATCAATCCCAGCGGAGTTGCTGTTGCCCCGATGTCTGATACCGTCTTCTCCAAAACAGGCGGCACAGGCAGTCTAAAGGCTGACCAGACTAGTCCCGCCACGATACCCAGGATGATCGGATTCGTCACAATCCCTTTAAGTGTTGCCATCCACACTTCTTTATCCAGTTTCTTTCGCTCCGGCTTAAAAAACGAGAGTACGACTACCGCCATGATATTATAGAGCGGCACGCTGCCGATGATCATAAGGGGAGCCATACCTGCATCCCCGTATATATTCTGGATAAACGCAATTCCCAGAAGTGCCGCACTGCTGCGGTACGACGCCTGTATAAATTCTCCCTGTATGCTCTTGTCCCGCCACAGAAAAGATACCAGCGCCGCAGCGATGATACAGATCAGCGTGACCGCAAAGCAGAACAGGACGAATTTCAGATTCCACACCTGCGAAAAGTCCACCGTCGAGAGGTCCTCAAACAACAGGACCGGCAGGGGTACGAGGAACACGAATTTATTCATCTTTGACGCAAAAACATCATCGATCAGACCGAGTTTTCTTAATGCAAATCCCAGCACCATCAGAAGAAAAATGGGAACCGTAGCATTCAGGCTGAAAATCAGGTTGTCCATGTCTTTTTCCCTTACCTTATTTCACGATTCCGACCATCTCATCAACTGACTCAAAGCCCTGTCGTTTCATATATTCTTCAATCCCGTTCACGATCTCCATTGTCACTCCCGGGTTGTGGAAATTTGCCGTCCCCACGGATACCGCGCTGGCTCCCGCAAGTATCATCTCAATGGCATCTTCTGCTGTTGCGATGCCGCCCATGCCGATCACCGGCACACTTACAGCATTCGCCGCCTCATAGACCATGCGCACTGCGATCGGATGGATCGCCGGTCCGGAGACGCCGCCAGTCTTATTAGCCAGCACAAAGCTCTTCCGGTTGATATCGATCTTCATTCCCGTGATCGTATTGATCAGAGATACTGCGTCCGCACCGCCTGCTTCCACGGCTTTTGCCATCTCGGCAATGCTTGTCACATTCGGGCTCAGCTTCATGATCACAGGCTGTTTCGAATATTTTTTCACTGCTTTCGTGATCGCTTCCGCAGCTTTCGGATCCTGGCCGAAGGCAATGCCGCCTTCTTTCACATTCGGACAGGAGATATTGATTTCCAGCATATCCACGTCCTCGCCCGCCAGGCGCTCTACCACCTCGCAATAATCCTCCGTAGATTTTCCGCATACATTCACGATGATCTTAGTATCATACTGCCTTAAAAACGGGATATCTCTTTCGCAGAAAACATCCATCCCCGGATTCTGGAGTCCTACGGCATTCATCATCCCGCCGTAGACTTCCGCGACCCTCGGAGTCGGATTTCCGGTCCACGGAATGTTCGCCACACCTTTTGTCGTCACTGCGCCAAGGCAGTTCAGATCTACATAATCTGCAAATTCAGCTCCAGAGCCAAATGTGCCCGAAGCCACTGTCACTGGATTCTTCCACTCCACACCGGCGATATTTACTTTCATATCCATCAGATTTCCACCTCCGTAGAAAGGAATACCGGACCGTCTTTACAGATCCGCTTGTTGTGTACATTGCTGTGATGGTCCTTTTCTTTTGACCGGCACACACACGCGAGACAGGCTCCGATCCCGCACGCCATGCGCTCTTCAAGGGAAATATAGCACTCAATTCCGTTTTCTTCCGCATATGTCTTGATCGCACGGAGCATAGGCGTCGGACCGCATGCATAAATGATATCCGCTTCAAGGGCATTCTCCCGGACAGCATCCATAACATTCCCTCTGGTACCGACGCTGCCGTCTTCAGTCGAAATATACACCTCTCCGTTCTGCTCAAATTCTTCCCGCAGGAACGTCTCAGCATCACGGTAGCCTGCGATGATCTGTTTCTTTTCACATTCCATCTGCTTCGCCAGCTCAAGGATCGGAG
>DYCJ01000086.1:0-1598 GCA_019418195.1 Clostridiales bacterium
GCCCTGAGGCCCGATGCCCAGCTCGTTGATCTTCTCCAGCATCTCTTTCTCAAGGTCCGCGTAGAACGGATCCGGATTGGAAGAATCAAGCGGTCTCATGAGGGCTTTCTTCGCCAGAAGCGCGCATTTGTCAAATGTACCGCCGATACCGACGCCCACTACCATAGGCGGACACGGGTTCGGGCCTGCTGTCTCGACAGCCTCGATGATGAAGTCCTTGATTCCCTGAAGACCTGCTGATGGTTTGAACATGCGGATCTGGCTCATGTTCTCGCTTCCGAATCCCTTCGGCCCTACTGTCACTTTGATCTGCTCACCCGGCACGATCTCCGTATAGAGCATAGCCGGTGTATTATCGCCGGTATTACCGCGGCGTACAGGATCTTTTACGACAGATTTTCTCAGATATCCGTTTGTATATCCGCGGCGCACACCCTCATCAACAGCCTCTCTTAAATCGCCGCCGACAAGATGCACGTCCTGTCCGATCTCAAGGAACACACATGCCATTCCGGTGTCCTGACAGATCGGTACATTCTCGCTGTCTGCGATCTCGAAGTTCTCGATGATATTGTCCAGGACGCCCTGAGCGATCTCTCCGTCCTCACAGGCACGGCAGTCGCGGATGGCACATTTTACATCTCCCGGGAGATGGTTGTTGGCATCGATGCAGAGTCTCTCAATTACATCGGTGAGCGTACTTACATTGATTTCACGCATGGAAGTCAACTCCTTTCCTGTTTATAAAGTTAATACTTTTCAGGCTGCCCTGGGGGACAGCCTTATACTTGTTGTTTTATATTCTCCGTTCGGCTCGCTACGAATCGTTCCGCGTTCTGCGCTCTATCCTTCCGTTCGGCTCGCGCCATTCGCAAAGCCGCACCTGAAGTGCTCACTGCGGCTGCGCCGCTTCTTTGCTCATTAGCAGGCGCTCTGCTCATACATAGCATCGCTCGCAAAAGTATGCGAGCATACTTTTCTCTCCCGATCCATGTATGGCCGAACTGTTATAAAAATATTCCGATAAACTGGCAGGCCAGCACGACGAACACGAGCGCTACCGGATATGTAGCCGCATAAGCTGATGCCACATCGTCCGTTCCCGTCACACGGATCAGTGTTCCCAGGGCCGGTGTACTTGTCATCCCTCCGCAGATGGAGCCGAGTGTGTTGAACAGGCTCAGTTTCATCAGCTTTGTGGCAACAAAATATCCGACGATCATCGGGATCAGCGTGATCAGTGCACCGTACACGAACAGGATCAGTCCGTGTTCTTTAAGGATTTCGATGAATCCCGATCCGGCCTCCACACCTGCTCCGATCAGGAAGAGCGCAAGACCAAATTCTCTTAAGCACTCAAGCACGGATTTTTCCACGTGGAAGCTGATCTTTCCGGCATGACCGAAATGACCGAGGATCAGACCCGCGATCAGCGGGCCGCCTGACGTTCCCAAAGAGAACTGCGCTCCGCCCGGAAGCGGGATCACGATCTTCGCCAGGACGATACCGAGAGCGATTGCCAGCGCATACGGGAAAAAGCCCATCGGATCTACGTGGAACAGTTTATCTTTTTTTGCTATATCTCCTACATTCTGGGC
>DYCJ01000086.1:1608-9112 GCA_019418195.1 Clostridiales bacterium
CTGTATGCAGGATCTTCGGCATCAGCTGTACGAAGAGCACCACGCCCACCACGCCGAACGGGTACGCGATACCGTATCCGATGGAAGCGTTGGCGGAACCTGTGGCGTCGAGCGCCGCTGCAAGTCCCGGAGTACTTGTCAGGGCTCCGGACATCATGCCGACCGTAATATCAGTCGGAACTCCTGCGATCGTAATGATACCTGAAGTAACAAGCGCTCCGATCGCAATGATGATAAATCCGAGCAGGATATAAGATTTCGCGTTGATCTTAAAGTTACGGAAGAACTTCGGTCCGGCGATAAAGCCGACGGACGTAACGAAGCAGATAAGTCCCAGATCCTGAAACATTCCCAGGCCCTCGACCAGAGCTTCATCATGCCCGAGGAAATGACCGAATACCAGGGCGACAAGCAGTACGCCTGCCGTCCCCAGCTCAACCCCTTTGATCGTGATGCTTCCCACAAGATAGCCGATAGTGGCTACAAGGAATAAGACCATCAGGGTTTCCCCCATTACACTTTCCTGAAACCAGTTAACTAAAAACATTTTCTCTCCCTTTCCTATCTCTCATGTCTTGCATACTTCGGAAGAAGGAGCGGGGATACATCACCGGTGTCAATTCCTGCCTCTTTTAACTCCTCAGCGTATGCCTGAATGTGATCCAGATTCATATTACCCAGCTCTACATTCTTCGCTTTCGCAGCGGCAGCCTTACCTGCATTGCGTCCAAATACGATGATATCCAGAAGCGAGTTGCCCATCAGACGGTTTCTTCCATGGATACCGCCGACAGCCTCTCCTGCTACAAGCAGGTTGTCGATTACTTTTGTGAATCCGTCTCCGCCGATCTCAAGTCCGCCGTTCTGATAGTGCAGTGTCGGATATACAAGGATCGGAAGTTTTCTCATATCGATATCATATTTCATGTACATACGGAGCATCGCCGGGATCCGTTTCTCGATCGTTCCCGGTCCGCCGATTTCCTCGATCATCGGAGTATCAAGCCATACACCGCTTCCAAGAGGTGTGTTCACGCCCTTGCCGCGCGCTGTACACTCACGGATAATACCTGATGCAGCCACGTCACGTGTCTCAAGCGGATGCATGAACGCCTCACCGTCCACATTGACAAGCTGTGCTCCTACAGAACGTACCTTCTCTGTCACAAGAGCACCGAAGATCTGTGACGGATAAGCAACGCCTGTCGGATGATACTGGATCGTATCCTGATACAGAAGCGGAGCTCCCATACGGTATCCGAGGATCAGACCGTCCGCTGTGGCACCGTAGTGGTTTGACGTCGGGAATCCCTGATAGTGCATACGTCCCGCACCGCCTGTAGCGATGATGACTGTCTTTGCCTTTGCTACAAGGTAATCTTCTGTCTCCAGATTCTGGAGAACTGCTCCTGCCACCTGTCCTCTGTCATCCCTGATCAGTTCTACTGCTACAGTGAACTCTGCAACCGGGATCTGGCGGTTTAACACTTCGTCGCGGAGTGTACGCATGATCTCTGCTCCGGAGTAGTCCTTGCAGGCGTGCATTCTCTTTCTGGATGTTCCGCCGCCGTGTGTAGTGATCATACGGCCCGTCTCATCTTTATCGAACATAACGCCCAGCTCATTCAGCCATTTAATAGCGTCCGGAGCTTCCATAACAAGACGTCTTAAGAGTTCCGGTCTCGCGGCAAAGTGTCCGCCTCCGAATGCATCCAGATAATGCTGTACCGGAGAATCATTCTCTTTGTCGGCAGCCTGGATACCGCCCTCTGCCATCATCGTGTTGGCATCACCGATACGGAGTTTTGTCACGATCATGACATTAGCTCCCGCCTCGTTTGCCTCGATCGCTGCAGACGCGCCTGCGCCGCCGCCTCCGATAACGAGCACGTCAACATCGTAGTCTACTTTGTTAATATCAACTTTCTCAGCAAGAAGGCGGCTGTTAGAATGGAGCAGATGCACCAGCTCTTTCGGTGCTTTCTGTCCCTTGTTCGGTCCTACCTTGATCTCTGCAAATGCCTCTTCCCTGTAATCAGGATGGAATTCCTTAAGGAGAGCATCTTTCTCATCCGCCGTCATTCGTCTCGGCTCTACACCCAGACGCTGTGCTCTGGTGGCCTCCACTTTCTTTACGGATTCCATCATTTCCGGTGTAAACATGATCTTCCCTCCTTATTTCTCGATCTCTCTGTTGTTGTAAAGTTCCTGCATCTCTTCGATCGGCTTCTGCATGATCTGCTCGATCAGCTGATCATAGTCGCCGTGATGGATCTCTTCCACACGCTCTGTCAGGTGCTTGGATTCCGGTGCAATGTATTTTCCTGTAAGTCTTCTTGCAAGGACTCCTACCATCGGGTGGGAAATCTCTGCCGGACATCTTACGGAACAGCATCCGCATCCGATACAGTCGAACGACTCTTCCGCACATTTCTCGAACTCGCCGCGCTGTGCGTATGCAATATACTGCATAACGTTAAGGTCCTGAGTGCAGGCCTTTGTGCAGGCGTTACAGCCGATGCAGCTGTAAATCTCCGGATACAGATCCATCATGATCCTCTGCTCCGGTTTGATGTCTTCAATGTCATATGTTCTCTTGTCTGTCGGGAAGAACGGAACAGTTGCCACATACATGCCCTCTTCTACCTGTGTCTGACAGGCAAGGCAGGTCTTCAGCTCGTTTTTGCCCTTGATCCTGTAAATCGTAGCACAGGCGCCGCAGAAGCCGTGACGGCAGCCGCATCCTCTTTTCAGTGTATAACCAGCATATTCCATAGCTGTCATGATCGTCAGGTCAGCCGGCACACTGTATTTCTTACCGAAAAAATATACATTTACCATATTTTCCATGATATTTCTTCCTTTCCCTAGTATTCATTCGGCATCTCATCGATTTCATCGCACCGAAATACCGGACCGTCTTTACATACATATTTTGAACCGATGTTACATCTTCCGCATTTTCCGATTCCGCATTTCATGCGAAGCTCCAATGTCGTATAGACCTGTTCTCTGGAGAAGCCGAGTTCCTCAAGACCGGCCAGTGTGAACTTGATCATGATCGGTGGTCCGCAGATCAGAGCCGTCTTGTTTACGTCGAATCCCAGTTCTTTCACATAATTCGGCACAAATCCCACATGGCCGTCCCAGCCTTCCTGCTCGCGGTCAATGGTCAGGTGAACGTGGACATCCGGAGCGTTCATCCATACTTCCTGGATTTCTTTTAACTGAACCAGGTCGTCAGCGGAACGTGATCCGTAAACGATATCCACTGTACCGTAGTCGTCACGGTTGTCCAGCACGTAATTGATAACAGAACGAAGCGGTGCAAGTCCGATACCTCCGGCGATGAACAGCAGGTCTTTTCCTTTGAGTTTATCCTCTACCGGGAAATGATTGCCGTACGGTCCTCTGACCGTGATCTCGTCGCCCACCTCAAGGCTGTGGAGATAATCTGTGAGCACTCCGCACTTCTTGATGCTGAATTCCTGATATTCTTTGTTCGTCGGCGAAGAAGTAATCGAAAACATACCTTCGCTGATTCCCGGAGCGCAGAGCATCGCGCACTGTCCCGGCATATGCTCAAAGAGCTTTCCGCCCTCCGGAGCATTGACGCGGAATGTCTTAACATCCGGCGTCTCCTCGCGGATGTCGGTGATCACGCCTACTTTCGGGATCAGGGTATCCAGTGTATAGTTCTTGTGACATGTACATTCACTCATCACTTTTCACCTCCCTGTTTTGCAAATGCCTTGATAACTTTTACGATATTTAAGGATTCCGGACATTTCTCCACGCATCTTCCGCATCCTACACAGGAATACATCCCATCGTTGTTTGCCGGGAAGTATACCAGTTTGTGCATGAATCTCTGGCGGAATCTCTCTTTCTGTGATTTACGGTTATTGCCATGCGCCATCATCGTGAAATCCGAGTACATACAGGAATCCCAGCAGCGGTATCTCTGCACGCCGTTCTTTCCTGCATCGTAATCTTTGATGTCATAGCACTGGCAGGTCGGGCAGACAAATGTACAGGTTCCGCACGCAAGACACGGTTTGTACAGTTCATCCCAGAGCGGATCCTCGAATTTTTCCATGAGGACATCTCCGTTCCATCCCTCAAGAGAGAGATGTGTATACGGAAGCTGCCCGATGATATTATGGATCGCCTCTTTCTCTTTTTCGACAGTCTCATCTGCAGCAGCATCCTCTGTGAGAAGGTCAGCAACTGCCTTCGTGAGCGCCTCGCCCTTTTCTGTAAGCGGTTTCCAGTACAGATCTTCTCCGATCATCCATGTGGCAACATCTGCAGCCGGATCAGCCGCATCAATGCCGAATACCTTACAGAAGCAGGTTTCCTCCGGCTCGTGGCAGGCAAGGGCAACGATCGTCCCGTGATCTCTTCTTGCAGCATAGAATGTATCAAGCGGATCTACGAGGAATACTTTGTCCAGCACTTCCACGCCTCTTACATCGCAGGCTCTCATGCCGAACACAACGAAATCCTGCTCTTTTAACGCTTCAGGCTCGATGCTGATCTTCTTTCCGTCCTTTACACAGGTATAGAGCGTCTCGCTCTGCGGGAAGAAGGCGTCTTTCGGAGATTTTACTGTCTTTAACGTATCGATATCGACTTCGGCTTCCTCCGTCCATGCGGCGAAGTTTACCTGTCCTTCGTTTCTTACCGGAAGATATAATTCCTGTTCTGCGGCAATTTTCTGAAATAATGCCGTCAGATTTTCTTTCGCTATCTTATACATACATTATCCCCTTTCTGCCACAATTCCCGGCTCTGCGTCGTCAAACTCATAGTTGGTGAGCGGAGTTCTCGGCTCCAGATCAGCACCTGCCTGATACTCTCCGTAGAGCTCGTTGATATCTTTGATAAATTTGCGGTTGAACAGATGCAGTCTGATTCCCTGAGGACAGACTCTGCTGCACTCGCCGCAGTCCGTACATCTTCCTGCAACGTGGAAAGCACGGATGATATGGAACATCTTTTCCTCGAAGGAATCAACGTTTGCCTTCTGCGCGCTGTCGAACTTGTTGCTGTCGAACACACACTTGCGGCAGGAGCATGCCGGGCATACGTTACGGCAGGCATTACAGCGGATACATTTGCTCAGTTCCTTCTGGAAGAAAGCGAATTTCTCCTCCGGGCTCATAGCCTCTATTCTTTCTACTTCTGCAAATCTGTCTGCGTCTTTTGTCTCTTTGGACTCGCCGATGATCTCGTCAAATACCATGTGGTCTTTGCCCTTGCACACATGGCATCTCTCAAGCATAGCGTCCGTGTACGCACAGCTCTTCTCTCCATAGATCGTATCGATCGTAAGCGTCTCTGCCTCGTCTTCGATCTCTGCACCAGAGATACTCTTGATACCTTTGATGCCCATAGCTTTGATCTTCTCAATGTCAAGCTTTCCTTTGCATCCTACACCGATGATATACGCTTTATCTCTGTCCACACGGTGCTCTTTCATCAGCTCCTGGAAGCTGTATGTATCACATGGTTTTAAGCATACAAGCGTCTTACCTTCCAGTTTGGAAGCTTCGATCATATATTTGCTTAAGTTTGCTCCGCAGAATCCGTTGTACACGAAATCAGCAAAGTCTTCTTCTTTCTCAAAGTAAGCCGGTTCCGGATTGTAAGGCAGGTCCCCGGCTTTCCATCCGAGCACTCTTGCCACGGTTCCGTCAGCCAGAAGCTCTTTTGCGCGGTTGATCAATTCCTGCATCTTAAATCCTCCAATCTTACGTTTTTGCCGAGGGATGTGATCTTGTCCACAAACTCATGCATTGTCTGTGAGAACTTCGCACCCTCTGCGGCTGATACCCACTCCACACGGGTACGGCCGTTTTCCACTCCGATGTAATCAAGCATGGAGAAGAGAAGTGTCATACGTCTTCTTGCGTAGAAGTTACCGGAAGTATAATGGCAGTCTCCCGGATGGCATCCGCACATGATGACACCGTCCGCTCCCCTTTCAAATGCTCTTAAGATAAACATCGGATTGACACGGCAGGAGCAGGGAACGCGGATGATCTTGACGTCCGCCGAGTAGGTCATACGGCTGCTTCCCGCGAGATCCGCTCCGGCGTAGCTGCACCAGTTACAGCAGAACGCCACAATCTTTGGTCTGAATTCTTCATTCTTTTCTATAGACATATCGCATCCACCTCCGCTAGAATCTGTCTGTTCGAGAATCCCTGCAGGTCCATTGCTCCGGACGGACATGTTACGGTACAAGCGCCGCATCCCTGACAAAGCGCATCGTTTACGACCGCAATACGTCTTGTCTCACGGATTCCGTGATCGTTCACCTCTTTATCTTCGTAGGTGATCGCTCCGTACGGGCAGACATTCGCACACTGGGAGCATCCGTTACACATCAGCTCGTCGGAATGTGCCGTACACGGATTGGTCAGCAGTTTATCTTTGGCGAGAAGTCCGATCGCCTTTACAGCGGCAGCTCCTGCCTGGGATACAGTCTCCGGAATATCTTTCGGTCCCTGGCATACACCGGAAAGGAAGATACCGGCTGTCGGTGACTCTACCGGACGAAGCTTCGCGTGAGCTTCTGTGAGGAAGTTGTTCGTATCGATACTTGCTGTCAGCATAGTAGCGATCTTTCTCACATCCGGGTTCGGCTCGATCGCTGCAGCAAGGACAACCATATCAGCCTCTTTTAAGATCTGTTTATTATCGATCAGGTCAGCCCCCTGTACGAGCAGTTTTCCGTTCGGCTGCGGAATGACTTTTCCGACCTGTCCTTTGATGTAGTTTACACCGTAATCTTCTACTGCTCTGCGGTAGAACTCATCGAAGTTCTTGCCCGGTGTTCTCACATCAATGTAGAATACCGTCACATTTGTATCCGGATATTTGTCGCGGATGAGCATTGCATGTTTTGCTGTGTACATACAGCAGACTTTTGAACAGTAGCTCTTGCCTCTGTCGTCCGCGCAGCGGCTTCCCACGCACTGGATGAATACGATCTCCTTCGGGGCCTTTCCGTCAGAGAGACGCTCCAGATGTCCGCCTGTCGGTCCTGCTGCATTCATGATACGCTCCAGTTCAAGAGATGTGATGACATCCTTGCTCTGGCTGTATGCATACTCATCATATTTGTCAAGCTTGATCATATCAAAGCCTGTTGCCACAACGATAGCACCGTATTTTTCTGTAACGATCTCGTCGATCTGATCATAATCGATCGCGCCTGCCTGACACACTTTTGAACAGATACCGCATTTCCCTGTCTTGAACTTGATGCAGGCATCACGGTCAATGACCGGAACGTTCGGAACCGCCTGTGCAAACGGTGTGTAGATAGCACTTCTTGTATTCAAACCACGGTTGAACTCGCTGGGTGTCTTCTTGCTCGGACATTTTTCCTGGCATACACCGCAGCCTGTACATTTATTCATATCCACGCTTCTTGCTTTCTTGCGGATCTCAACTGTGAAATCTCCGACGAAACCGGATACGCTCTCTACTT
>DYCJ01000087.1:0-823 GCA_019418195.1 Clostridiales bacterium
CTTCCGGGACTCTGCGACAAGTCTGTACGGGCTTCGGAACGGATCGACAATGTAAAAATATCAGACGGTCTGGTGAGTTTTGAGGTGGATAGCCGGTCAGAAACAGGCTGCCAGAAATGGGACCGGTTGAAGATTATATATAACAGAACCCGTGAATACAGATCTGTTGCGGCAGAGGGAAGCAGATGGACCGTCCTTTGTGACGGAGAGGACAGCAGACTGTGGACTTCCGTAAAATACGTGAGCCCGGAACTTCAGGCGACGCCCCAGAGTGTGCTCATTCTGGGCAGGCTTGCAGAGGAAACCGAAGGTGAAACAGGCGATATGACAGATATGACATTAGATGTGGCAGCAGATATGGAAGAAGATGACACAACAGGAACAGAGACATGGGAGAAACAGGCAGTATGAAATGGATCTATGGGAAACAGGATTGGAAGACATTAGAGAGAGGACAGGAAAACTGTTATCTTATGACAAACGGGCTGGGCGGATATTCCTCACTGACTATGACAGGATCCGCAGCCCGCAATGACCATGCATTTCTTATGGCCTGCACGAAAGCGCCGAATAATCGGTATAATATGGTCCACCGGCTGGCAGAGCGTCTGGAGATAAAACAGGAAACTTATACTCTGTCATCCCAGGAATTTGCAGACAAAAACTGTGAAAATGCAGATGGAAACTGTGAAAACGGCTGTCAGTATCTGACAGAATTCGTCTATGAAGATACGCCTGTGTGGCGCTTCCTTATAAACGGAGTGGAAATTGAAAAGGAAGCGGCCTTAAAGCAGGGGGAGAACACGGCTGTAGTCTGCTACAG
>DYCJ01000087.1:833-9071 GCA_019418195.1 Clostridiales bacterium
TTATCAGTTTGCCCCGAAAGGCGAAGGAGTGGAGCTGAATGGGACATTCCGTCACTCAGCCGGCAGGGTAGAAAACGGAGAAATGCGCCTGTATTATATGACAAATGGCTGTGTGAAAGAGATATCGGAGACCGTGGAGCAGTATTATTATTCCTATGACGCATGTGATGGCAGGAAAAGCACAGGGAAAGCGGCGGCATGCCATCAGATCAGTCTGAATGTGGAAAGTGGCGGCAGCAGTACACTGGCTGTTTTATTCAGTCTGGAAAAAGATTACGCAAAAGAGCAGGATCAAAGCGCTGTCGAGACTGCTGAGTCTGTCATACAGGAGATGAAAGAGGAACGGAAGAAACTGGAGCTCCGGTCGGGATTGTGTGACGAGACTGCGCGGTTTCTTGTAAAGAGCGCCCATCAGTTTGTCTCCTGCCGTGAATCTACCGGTGGGAAAACAATTCTGGCAGGATTTCCTTTTTTTGAGGACTGGGGACGCGATACAATGATCGCACTTCCGGGCGTGTGCCTGGCTGCGCGCCAGTATGAGGATGCCAGATCCATCCTGAGAACCTTTGCCCGTTATGAAAGGGATGGGCTTATGCCGAACCTGTTCCCTGAGGGAAAGAGTGAGCCCTGGTATAATACAGTGGATGCAGCGCTCCTTTTCATCAACTGCGTCTGGCTGTATTACAAAGCTTCAGGGGATGGGGCGTTTATTGAAGAGATGTATCCGGTCATGGAACGGATCATCGACTGCTATCAGAAGGGTACGGATTATGAGATACGCATGGACGATGACGGCCTGATCACAGCCGGCAGCGGTCTTGACCAGGTCACATGGATGGATGTGAGGGTTAACGATATCCTTCCTACGCCCCGGCATGGAAAACCGGTAGAGATCAATGCATATTGGTACAATGCTCTCAGGATCATGGGAGAGTGCGCTCGTATGCTGAAGAAGGAACCGTTAGCGTATGACAGGACTGCGGCAGAGGTAAAAGAAGCATTTACAGAGAAATTCTGGATGAAGGAATATCACTGCCTGAAAGATGTGATCTCGGGAACCGGGGCTGACGTGCAGATACGCTGCAATCAGATATGGGCTGTGTCAATGCCGTTTACGATGCTGGACGGCGAGAAAGAAAGGCAGGTAGTGGATACTGTATTTGAAAAGTTGTATACGCCATACGGCCTCAGGACTCTGGATAAAGACGATCCGGAATTTCAGCCTGTGTACGGAGGTGAAGTGATGAAAAGAGACCTTGCCTACCACCAGGGAACTGTATGGACCTATCCGCTTGGTGCATACTATCTGGCATATCTGAAAGTTAACGGATACAGCGATGACGCAAAGGTATATGTCAGAAAGCAGATGGAAGTGCTTGAGAGCGCTCTCCGTGAAGGCTGTATCGGGCAGCTTCCGGAAATCTATGACGGAGAAAATCCGGTCTCGTCAAAAGGATGCTTCGCACAGGCGTGGAGCACGGGCGAACTGCTCCGGGTGTATGAGGCGCTGGAAAAAGAAGAAAACTTCCAGTAAAAGAGCGGGGAGATAGAAGGATCAACAATAAAGCGGAGGAGATGAAAATGGATTTTGCAGCAGTATATCACAAGACATCAGAACAGATGAGTTACGCACTGGACGAGGATCGGTTAGTAGTCAATCTGAAAACGGGATACGACGTAAAGAGAGTGTTTATTATCCACGGAGATCCATTTGACGCCGGGATACTGGGCGGAAACGAAAGATGGACAGGCAAAAGGGAGGAAATCGTCTATAAAAAGCGCCTTCCACATCAGATATGGTGGACAACGACGCTCATCCCTCCTTATAAGCGTTGTAAATATTACTTCGAACTGCACACGGAAGATGAAGTGTGGTATTACTTTGAGGACGGGTTCCTCACGGAAGAACAGGTCAGCATGCCGGGACGCCTGCTCCAGTATTTTATCGTGCCGTGGATGAACCCGGCGGATGTAAACCGGACGCCTGCATGGGTCAACGATACGGTATGGTATCAGATCTTCCCGGACAGGTTCTGTAACGGCAGGCCGGACCGCGCAGAGGAGGGGATACTTCCCTGGCAGACCGGGCCGGTGACAAATAAAGAAAAATACGGCGGTGACCTGGAGGGAATCAGGCAGAAGCTGCCATATTTAAGAAATCTGGGCATCACAGGTATCTATCTGACTCCGATCATGGAAGCAGAGACAAATCATAAATATGATACAAAAGATTATACAAAAATAGATCCCTCTTTCGGCGATGGGGAGACAATGAAAAGACTTGTGTCCGAGGCTCATGATCTGGGAATCCGGGTGATGGTGGACGCGGTGTTCAACCACTGTGGAAGAAAATTTGCGCCCTGGCTGGATGCGCAGGAAAAAGGACCGGATTCCCCTTATGCGGACTGGTTCATGGTCAATGACTGGACGCAGATCAAAAAAAGAGATGATACAAGGGATGGCAGGTTCTATTCTTTTGCCTTTGCAGACGGGATGCCGAAGCTGAATACGAACAATCCGGAAGTGATCGGATATTTCTGTAAAGTATGTGAACAGTGGATCCGTGATTTCGACATTGACGCCATCCGTTTTGACGTGGGAAATGAAGTTTCACACCGGTTTTTGAAGCAGATGCGGACACATTTAAAACAGATAAAACCGGACATCTATATGCTGGGAGAGATCTGGCATGACGCCAGCCAGTGGCTGATGGGAGATGAGTACGACTCCGTCATGAACTATCCGCTGATGAGCGGTATCCATGATTTCTTTCTGGACGCTTCTATGGATAAAAAAGAGTTTGAGTACATGGTCAATCGCTGTTATACTATGTATATGCAGCAGAATAACAATGTATTGTTCAATCTTCTCGACTCTCATGATACAGAGAGGCTGATGAACCGATTCCATGATCTGGATATTTTTTATCAGCAGCTTGCTGTCTTGTTTACTCTGCCGGGAAGCCCCTGTATCTTCTATGGTACGGAGATTGCCATGGAGGGCGGATTTGATCCGGACTGCCGCAGGTGTATGCCATGGGAGGAGATCGGAAGTGAGGGGAATCAGGAGAAGATCCGGTCTGTGAAGCAGCTGATCCGGATGCGGCAGACAGAAGAAACGTGCAGAAGCCCGCACTTCCATTTCCCGAATCACTATGCAGAGAGCAGGTGCGTGGAGTATGTCAAGCTCGACGCAGAGAACCGGAAGCTGGAGGTTGTCCTGAACTGCTCGGAAGAGCCGGTGTCTGTAGGAGAAGGCGGAGAGGTTCTGTTTTCAAGGAACTATGATCGTGGGACCTTGGGAAAGAACGGTACATTGATCCGAAAAAGAATATAAACAGTAATGAGACGAGAAAGGGGTTTTGACTATGACGAAGAAGAGACAGCCATGGTGGAAAAATGCAGTAGTCTACCAGATTTATCCGAAAAGCTTTCAGGATTCTAACGGGGACGGCATAGGAGATATCCGGGGGATTATCAGCCGGCTGGATTATCTTGAAGATCTGGGGATCGATGCGGTGTGGATCTCGCCAATGTACTGCTCCCCTCAGGATGACAACGGGTATGACATTTCCGATTATCAGGATATTGATCCCATGTTCGGCAGCCTGGATGATATGGAAGAGCTGATCGCGAAGGCAAAAGAAAAGAATATACAGATCATCATGGATCTGGTGCTGAACCATACCTCGGACGAACACAGATGGTTTCTGGAGGCGAAAAAAGGAAAAGACAATCCGTATCACGACTATTATGTGTGGAAAGACGGTGTGGAAGGGACATATCCCAATGACATGAAGGCCACGTTCGGCGGCCCGGCGTGGGAGTGGGTTCCGGAGCTCGGACAGTATTATTTTCATCAGTTCTCCGTAAAGCAGCCTGACCTGAACTGGGAAAATCCGAAAGTACGCCGGGAAATCTATGATATGATCCTCTGGTGGATGGACAAAGGCGTGGGGGGATTCCGCCTGGACGTGATCGACCAGATCGCCAAGGAGCCGGACAAGATGATCACCAACAACGGACCAAGGCTTCACGAATTTCTGCAGGAGATGAGCCGGGAGACATTCCGGAAAGGAGATCTGATCACTGTAGGAGAGGCGTGGGGAGCAACTCCGGAGATCGCAAAGCTTTACAGCAATCCGGACGGAAGCGAGTTCTCCATGGTATTTCAGTTTGAACACATGGTGATGGATCAGCAGGAAGGAAAGGAAAAGTGGGATCTTGCGCCGCTTCCTTTTGTAAAATTGAAAAAATGTCTGGCAAAATGGCAGAATGAACTGTATGGAAAAGGATGGAACAGCCTTTTCTTCGACAACCATGATCTGCCCCGTATTGTCTCACGCTGGGGTGACGACAGTAAATATCGGAAAGAGTCTGCCAAGATGCTCGCCCTCGTACTCCATGGGATGCAGGGAACGCCTTATGTCTATCAGGGCGAAGAGCTGGGCATGACAAACGTGAAGTTCCCGGATATCAGCTGTTATGAGGATATCGAAACGGTCAACATGTATCATGAGAGACTGGAAGCAGGATATGGAAAAGACGATATCATGCGCTCGATCTATGCGAAAAGCCGTGATAACGCCCGCACGCCGATGCAGTGGAGCTCCGAAGAAAATGCCGGATTTACAACGGGCAGGCCGTGGATCAGGATGAATCCGAACTATACGGAGATCAATGCAGAGAGTGAGAGGAAAGATCCGGATTCGGTGTACCATTTCTATCGGAAACTGATCCATATGAGGAAAGAATATCCAGTCTTTGTGGATGGAAAATTTGAACTGCTTCTTCCCGACGATGAGCAGATCTTCGCCTATGTGCGCAGGGACGACGATTCACAGATGCTCGTCTGCGCTAACTTTACCGGAGAGCCGGCAGAGTGCCCGGTAAGCGGAGAGTGGAAGGGCGCACAGGTATTGCTCCATAATTACCAGGGAGAGCTGAGCTGGGGCATGGACAGCGAGAAGATAGAACTTAAGCCGTATGAGGCGTTTCTGTTATATAGATGATGATTTTTCTTTTGGGCTTTTTTGTGATTGTACATCAAAATTTTCAGGCGGCTATATTCCAGACTAGCCGCCTGTGCTTTCAGAAAATATAGAGAAGGCACATCTTATTATCAGGGCTGTTTCAGCCGGTAATTCAGTTTTGATCGAAAAAATCAAAGGAGGACATGCTTCTACAGTCGAAGCGTTTATTAAAAAAGATTGAGGAGAATGTCAATGTAGTCCGCAGATGGATCGAGGAAAAATAAAATTATTTCACCTTGACACAGCCGTGCTGCCTGGGGTAGAATAACCGGTGTAGAGAAAGCGTTGAAGAGGACAGTAAGCTGTCTGTGCATCGACAGAGAGGGATCGCAGGCTGAAAAGATCCTGTTGTGCGGCATGACTGAAGACCACCTCCGAGCGGCCCTAATCAGGCACGGTGATTCCGTTATCATCACATGAATTAAGATGGTTTTCCATGGAAAACAAGCAGGGTGGAACCGCGGGAGTATTTCCCGTCCCTGTGTGGAGTGTTTCCGTGTGACTGCATAGATTTCATAAAAGTAAGAGACATTCCGTGGAATGTCTCTTTTGCTTTTGTGCGACCGGATAGGGAGTCAAAGCCTTCCCTATCCGATGGAGAGCCTTACAGGAAATTCCTGTGGGCGGGAATTTTATCAGCGTCAGCCGGAAAATAAGAGAGAAGATAAACAGAGAAAGGAAGAGGAAAGATGAAGATCACATTAAAAGACGGTTCATTCAAAGAGTATCAGGAACCAAAGAGCGTGTATGAAATTGCTGTTGATATCAGTGAAGGACTTGCCAGGGTTGCCACATCCGGTGAGGTTGACGGTGAGATCGTCGATTTGAGGACAGTGATCGACCAAGACTGCGAGCTCAGTATCCTGACATTTAACGATGAAAAAGGAAAAGGAGCGTTCCGGCATACGGCATCTCATATTATGGCGCAGGCGATCAAACGCCTGTATCCTGAGACAAAGCTTGCTATCGGACCGTCCATCGCAGACGGATTCTACTATGATGTAGACAGAGAGACTCCGTTTACAACAGAGGATCTGGAGAAGATTGAGGCGGAGATGAAGAAGATCGTCAAGGAGAACCTTGAGATTAAACAGTATACGATGCCGAGAAATGAGGCACTCGAATACTTTAAAGAGAAAGATGAGCCTTACAAAGTAGAGCTGATCGAGGATCTGCCGGATGGCGAGATCATCAGTTTTTATTCCCAGGGAGAGTTTACAGATCTCTGTGCAGGCCCGCACCTTATGACTACCAAGCCGGTAAAAGCCTTCAAGCTGACAAGCCTTGCAGGAGCATACTGGAGAGGCGATGAGCACAATAAGATGCTGCAGAGGATCTATGGTACTGCGTTCCCGAAGAAAGCGGAACTGGAAGAGTATTTGACCATGATCGAAGAGGCGAAGAAGCGTGACCACAGAAAACTCGGCAAAGAGCTGGGACTGTTCATGATGCGCGAGGAGGGACCCGGATTCCCGTTCTTCCTGCCAAACGGTATGGTTCTTAAGAACACACTGCTCGACTACTGGAGAGAGATCCACCGCAAGGCCGGATACGTGGAGATCAGCACGCCGATCATGCTGAGCCGTCATCTGTGGGAAACTTCCGGGCACTGGGATCACTATAAAGAAAATATGTATACAACAGTGATCGATGAGGTGGATTTTGCCATCAAGCCGATGAACTGTCCGGGCGGTATCCTTGTATATGAGTCAGAACCGCGTTCCTATCGTGATCTTCCGATCCGTATGGGTGAGCTCGGTCTGGTGCACCGCCATGAGAAATCCGGACAGCTCCACGGACTGATGCGCGTGCGCTGCTTTACACAGGATGATGCGCATATCTTCATGACTCCGGAGCAGATCAAGGACGAGATCAAAGGAGTTGTAAAACTGATCGACGAAGTATACAGCCTGTTTGGCTTTAAGTACCACGTAGAGCTTTCCACCCGTCCGGAGGACAGCATGGGAAGCGATGAAGACTGGGAGATGGCAACAGACGCCCTCAGGGCTGCCCTTGATGATATCGGACTCTCTTATGTCGTAAATGAAGGGGACGGTGCGTTCTACGGACCGAAGATCGACTTCCATCTGGAGGATTCCATTGGAAGAACATGGCAGTGCGGTACGATCCAGCTCGACTTCCAGCTCCCGCTGCGGTTTGATCTGGAATATACAGGTGCAGACGGTGAAAAGCACAGACCGATCATGATCCATCGAGTTGTATTCGGGTCTATCGAGCGCTTTATCGGTATCCTGATCGAGCACTTCGCAGGCGCGTTCCCGACATGGCTTGCACCGGTACAGGTGAAAGTCCTGCCAATCTCCGACAAACATATGGAGTACGGTACAAAAGTCCTGAACGAACTGCAGGCAGCAGGCATCCGCGCCGAGATCGATACCCGCGCCGAAAAGATCGGCTACAAGATCCGTGAGGCACAGATGAAGAAAATCCCGTATATGCTCGTCGTCGGTGCGAAAGAAGAGGAAGAAGAAAAAGTATCCGTCAGAAGCAGGGCAAACGGAGATGAGGGCCAGTGCGGACTCGGAGAGTTTGTAGAGAAGATCAAAGAAGAAATTGATCTGAAGAAATAAAATTCCGTATTTATCGGACTGAATGCCAATGATATAAGGTCCGAAAAAGGACGGAGATGAGGCATGGAAATACTTTTTTGAGAGGACCGGCATATGCTTCAGGCTCCGCTATGTAATTCGGGAAAAATTAAAGGTTCCGAAAGATGATTAAATACAAAGCCTGAAAATGGAGAACTCGGCTTCGCCTCAAACACTCCATTTTCAGGCTTAACATCATCTTCCGGAGCCTTAACTTTTTCCGTCGAATTACTCCGAAGTCGCCTTCCTCACATACCGGTCATCTCTTTTTAAGTATTCCTCTGCCTCACCTCTGTCCGTTTTCTGCTTTATCAGATTCGGCAGTCACTCCGCCAAAACTGAAAATCAAAGCAACCAGTTGAAATGGGAACGGAGTCGATAAAGTTCACCCTTTCAACCAGTTTTTTGTAAATTCAGTGATTGTTGGAGAGGCGTTTCCGATTGAGAAAACGCAGAAAATCAAACGGATACAGCCTATATGATGCACCTTTCGGATCAGGCGGGATTGTAATGCGGACGGTGACTGTGTAAGGTCGTTAGACAAAGTTAAAGCCTGTGATGTGGCGTTAATCAAGCAAATGAAGTTGTCTGAGTGAA
>DYCJ01000088.1 GCA_019418195.1 Clostridiales bacterium
GATCATAATGGAAGAGCTGCTGAAACTGGATCAGGGAGATGCCTTTTTTGAAATGTTCCAGGTGGTGATCCAGCTCGGGGCAATCCTGGCGGTAGTGGTAATCTATTTCCATAAATTGAATCCGTTTTCCCCAAAGAAGACGCAGACGCAGAAGATGATGACATGGCAGATCTGGATCAAAGTTGTCATTGGCTGTCTTCCCGCAGCAGTGATAGGTCTCCTGTTTGATGACTGGATTGATAAAACACTGTATCATTGGTATGTAGTGGCGCTGATGTTGATCGTATATGGAATTTTGTTTATCGTAGTGGAGAATTATCAGAAAGGGAAGGAACCGCAGGTAACAAAGTTTTCCCAGCTGACAATTCCAATGATCCTGATCATCGGCGTATTTCAAATGCTTGCCATGATTCCGGGAACCTCCCGCTCCGGAGCGACGATCGTGGGCGCTCTTATGATCGGAGTTTCGAGAAGTGTGGCAACGGAATACACGTTCTTCCTGGCAATTCCAGTCATGTTTGGTGCAAGTCTGCTTAAGCTGATCAAGTTCGGATTTAATTTTACTGCCATGCAGGTGGCAGTGCTCCTGGTTGGAATGGTTGTCTCATTTGCGGTATCGATCGTGGCGATCAAGTTCCTGATGAGCTATATCAGGAAGAACGACTTTAAGGTATTCGGATATTACAGGATCGTACTCGGTGTGATCGTATTCCTGTTCTTCGGAATCCAGGCACTGCTTGCCTGAAATATCGGCACTCATCCCGGGCTATTCGGAAAACTGTATTGTTTTGCATAAATTTTCAATGTGGGACTTGAAATTTATGCAAAACATGCTAAAATTAATAGGATAATCTGTATGATTATGCAAATTGAAAACCAAATGGAGGAATGTAAACATGAAAAAGTTATTGGCGGCAGTCTTAACGGCGGCTCTCACTGTCGGTATGCTCGCAGGATGCGGCGGCAGCGACAACAGTGGTGATAACGGCAGCAGCTCCGGTTCTGACGCGGGCGGCGCAAAGACGGCAAAAGTAATTGATGTGGATCTCACAAGTGAAGAGTATGCTTTCGGTGTTGACAAGTCTCAGCCGGAGCTCCTTGAGCAGGTAAATGCGTTTATTGCAAAGATTCAGGAAGACGGAACTCTGGATGAGATATTTGATAAATATTTTGGCGGCGGGGAGCCGACGCCTGTAGAGTCAGCAGCGCTGGACGAGTCAAAAGACCAGCTTGTGGTTGCTACGAATGCAGCTTTTGAGCCTTTTGAGTATATGGAAGGTGAGAACTATGTCGGTATCGACATGGAAATCGCAGCCCTGCTTGCAGAGGAACTGGGACAGGAGCTTGTGATCCAGAACATGGATTTCGATGCAGTGTGTCTCTCGGTGGGACAGCAGAAATGTGATATTGCAATGGCCGGACTCACAGTAAGCGATGAAAGAAAAGAGTACGTGACATTCTCCGACACTTATTATCAGGCTTCCCAGCGTCTGATCGTTCCGAGTGATGATACTACATTCGACGATATGACGGATGCAGATTCTATCGCTGCAGCACTTGGAGAACTTGATTCTTCTGTGAAGATCGGCGTACAGCAGGGAACGACAGGAAACAGCTATGTAGAGGGGAGCGAAGATCTCGGGTTCCCCGGACTTGAGGCAACATGCCAGACATATAAGAGTGGATCTCTTGCAGTGCAGGATATGCTCAACGGAAATATCGATTATGTGATCATCGATGCAGCTCCGGCGGCAGCGATCACAGAAGCGATCAACGAAATGCAGTAAACAGGACTTGAATTCAGGAAGGAAAATACAGGCATCAGAGGAGAATCTCAGAGTTCGTCAAAGATGCAGGCATTTTCCTTCTTTTGAGAAGGGACGGCAATGGGTAATTTTAGTCAGAAGATAGATAAGTTCATAGAGATATTTATAGACCAGAACGGCTATGTGAGAGTGGTGGAAGGTCTGCAGAATACGCTCCTCATCGCAGTGTGCGGCCTGATCATCGGTATCCTGATCGGTACGATCATCGCGACCGTGAGAGTACTGCCGAAATATAAAGTGTTTCCGAGAGTGTTAAACGGAATCTGTAGCTTTTATGTGGCACTGTTCCGCGGGACGCCTATGGTAGTTCAGCTTCTTGTGTTTTATTATGTGCTCCTGCCGCTCATCGGATGGAATATCAACGGGGTGCAGGTGTCCATGCTTGTATTCGGCCTCAACAGTGGCGCCTACATATCTGAGATCATGAGAAGTGGTATCCAGTCCGTTGATCCGGGTCAGATGGAGGCGGGCCGTGCGGTAGGACTAAGCTTCGGGGCGAGCATGACGAAGATCGTCATTCCGCAGGCAGTGAAGAATATACTTCCCACGCTGGGAAATGAGTTCATTTCCCTGATCAAAGAGACATCAGTCGTCAGCTTTGTCGGCGCGGCAGATCTCTATGTGGCGTTCAACTACATTGGAACAAACAATTATGAGTTCATGGTGCCGTATCTGGTAATGGCGCTGATCTACATTGCCCTTGTACTGGTGATCACCCTGCTCATAAAATTACTGGAAAGGAGCCTGAAGAAGAGTGATAGACGTAATTAATCTTAGGAAAAGCTTCGGTGGTCTTGAGATCTTAAAGGGAATCAATATCACTATCAATAAAGGCGATATCGTCGCAGTGCTTGGTCCGTCAGGTTCCGGCAAAAGTACTTTCCTGCGCTGCCTGAACTGCATGGAAGACCCGACTTCGGGAAGTATCATTTTTAAAGGTGTCGACATTGCGGATATGAAAGTCGATATTAATGTACACCGCCGGCATATGGGAATGGTATTCCAGCATTTTAATCTGTTTAATAATAAGACAGTGCTCCAGAATGTGATGATGGCGCCGGCTTATTTACGGTGCAAGGATTTGAAGAGTGCAAAGCGTAAGAACCGGATGATCCGTTTCAAAAACATATTCCGCAGCAATAAGGAAGAATTGATTCCGGTCACAACGACAAAGGAGCAGATCAAAAGCGAGGCAAAGCAGCAGGCTCTGGACCTTTTAAAACGTATCGGACTGGATGACAAGGCTGATGTGTATCCGTCAACTCTTTCCGGGGGACAGAAGCAGAGAGTGGCGATCATCCGTTCCCTTGCCATGAATCCGGATGTGATCCTCTTTGACGAGCCTACATCCGCACTTGACCCGGAGATGGTCGGAGAAGTGCTCGATCTGATGAAGAAGCTGGCAAAAGACGGCATGACGATGGTTGTCGTAACGCATGAGATGGGCTTCGCCAGAGAGGTGGCTTCGAGAGTGATCTTTATGGACGACGGACAGATCCGCGAGGAGGCCCCGCCGGAAGAATTCTTCGAGCATCCGAAGGATGAGAGACTCAAAGAGTTCTTATCCAAAATCCTGTAAGTTAATATTGACAGCAGACAGCGCCGAAATTATGATGGCATTACGGCGGTATGCAGGGGAAACTCTGCATACCGGGTATAAGCCGGAATGATTCCGGCGTGTTTCAGTTTTATCTGTTGGGAGAGTGGATATACATGAATTATGAACGGATACAAAAAGCGTTCTTCATTGAACGGCCGAACCGTTTTATTGCATATGTGAGACTAAATGGAAAGAAAGAGACGATCCATGTGAAGAATACGGGACGGTGTGCGGAACTGCTCGTACCCGGTGTGCCGGTATATGTACAGGAGAGCACGAATCCTTCAAGAAAGACAAAATGGGATCTGATCGCGGTGGAGAAAGGAAAACGCCTGATCAATATGGATTCCCAGATTCCGAATAAAGTAGTTCAGGAGTGGATTGAAGGTGGAAATCTTTTTCATGATGTGCGGCTGGTACGCCCGGAGACAACGTACGGGAATTCCAGGTTTGATCTGTATGTGGAAGCCGGGGAGAGGAAAATATTTATTGAGGTCAAGGGCGTCACACTGGAGGAAGAAGGAGTCTGCCGGTTTCCGGATGCGCCAAGCGAGCGGGCGGTAAAGCATCTGGAAGAACTGATCCGGGCGAAGAAAGAAGGTTATGATGCATATGTATTCTTTGTCATCCAGATGAAAGATGTACGATATTTTACGCCGAATACGGATACCCATCCGGCATTTGCGGAAGCACTGAAAAAGGCTGCGGCAGCAGGCGTCAAGATCCTGGCCTATGACTGCGAGGTGATCCCGGACAGCATCATGATACGGAAACCGGTAGATGTTGTGCTGGAAAGTCCCAGGCTGAAAGAGTCGGCAAAAGCACTTGTGGAATGGTTCCGGGAGAATAAGCGGGATCTGCCGTGGCGGGAGCGGATGGACGCCTACAGGGTCTGGATATCGGAGATTATGCTCCAGCAGACGAGGGTGGAGGCGGTAAAGCCGTATTATGAGCGCTTTCTGGAAGAGCTTCCTGATGTAAAGGCACTCGCAGAAGTTCCGGAAGACCGGCTTCTGAAATTGGGGGAAGGGCTGGGATATTATAACAGGGCGCGGAACCTGAAATACGCGGCATGTCAGATCATGGATAAATATGGCGGGGTATTTCCGGAGACATATGAAGAAATCCGTTCCCTGAAAGGAGTCGGAAGCTATACGGCAGGTGCGATCAGCTCCTTTGTGTATAACATTCCGAAAGCTGCGGTGGATGGAAATGTGCTCCGTGTTGTAAGCCGGATAACGGCAGATGATTCGGATATTGCGAAGACAGGGACAAAAACAAAGATTGAAAGAGAAATTGAAGAGGTGATCCCCAGGGATGCAGCAGGTGATTTTAATCAGAGCCTGATCGAGCTGGGAGCCATTGTATGCCTGCCAAACGGTGAACCCCGATGCTGCATATGTCCCGTAAATGCTCTGTGTCTGGCACATAGTCAGGGACGTGAGACAGAATTTCCGGTGAAAACGAAAGCAAAGGAACGGCGGATCGAGAAACGGACAGTACTGCTCTTCCGGGATGAAGAGAAGGCGGCAATCAGAAAGCGGCCGGCCAAAGGCCTGCTGGCCGGAATGTATGAGTTCCCGAACAGGGAAGGGGATATGGATCATGATGAAGTGGTTGAATATGGAAGAACTCTGGGACTTACACCGATCCGTATCAAAAAGCTGGGACATGCAAAACATATATTCAGTCATGTAGAGTGGCATATGACCGGGTATGAAATCCTTGTGGATGAGCTTGAAAAGAGTATGACGGGCAGGGAACGTGAGAAAAACGGTATTATTTTTGCAGAGATACGACAGCTTAGGGAAGAATACCCGATGCCTTCTGCATTTGAAGCATATGTTCCGAAATAGAGCTCGCTCTGTTTTCTTGAAACCGACAGGTTCATGTGGTACAATGGACTGGTAGAAAAAACAGGAGAGTATCACAAAATGAGTGAAAAAGCATCTATTTCCAGACAGCAGCAGAAATCACGTGAGACGCGGGAGAAGATATTCCAGGCGGCAAAACGGATCCTGCAGAAAAAGGGCTACGAGGAATTGTCTATTAAGAACATCTGTGAGGAGGCAGGAGTCTCCAATGGCAGTTTTTATCATCACTTCAAGACAAAAGATGATCTGCTGTCTTATTATATCGAGGATCAGCCGAAGATCGATCCGGATCTTCTGGAACTGCCGGACAGTGTGGCCGGCGTGAAAGAGGGTATCATCCAGGTGTATATGAACTATGTGAAATACTGCCGGGAGCTGGGCGTCGAATTTATGTCAGAATACTATGATACGAAGAACCAGGCCCTCAATGCGGCAATCCGTATGGAGCGTCCTTATCCCATCGTGACAGTTCAGAATTATGTGGAAAAAGCAGAACAGGCGGGAATTGTGAGTCTGAATGTGGGCATTGAGGAATTTACAACGGATATCAGGATGATCGTGATCGGAAACGTTTTTGAGTGGTGTGTAAAGCACGGAGAGGCTGATTTTGAGGGAAATATGTCGAGATCGCTTGGAAAATATCTGGATGCAACACTTTGCAGGGGGTAAGATCAGCAGGCATGAAATATCATTTTATTGTAAATCCGAAAGCACGCACAGGTTTGGGCGGGATGATATGGAGGATGATCGAGCCGGAGCTTAAGAAAAGGCGTGTGAGTTATTGCTGTCATATGACAAAGAACAGAAACCATGCGCAGAAAATTGCCGGAGAGATCACGTCGGACGGACAGGAGCACGGGATCGTAGTCCTGGGCGGGGATGGTACTGTGAACGAGGTGATCAATGGGATCAGAGAGCCCGGAAAAGTGACTCTCGGATACATTCCCATAGGATCCAGCAATGATTTCGCACGCGGACTGAGAATACCGCGAGATCCGGAAAAAGCCCTGGATGTTATACTTCATCCTCAGAATATCATACATATGGATGTGGGAGTCGTGACTGCGGCAGGGCGGCAGAGACGCTTTGCGGTGAGCGCGGGGATCGGATTTGATGCTGCAGTATGCCACGAAGTGTGTGTATCAAAATGGAAAATACTGCTGAACCGGATCGGATTGGGAAAACTGAGCTATGCAGTGGTGGCTCTTGACCGGTTAAAGAAAGACCGTCCTCAGGAAATGAAAATGATTCTTTCGGATGGCACGACACAGACATATTCGGGAGCATATTTCGCGGCATTTATGAACCTTCCCTATGAGGGCGGCGGCTTTAAGTTCTGCCCGAAAGCCTCCCCTGCTGATGGAGAGCTGGATGTTATCATTGTACATGGTCTCCCTGTGGTGAAGATCCTTTGCCTGCTGCCTCTGGCATTTTGGGGAAAGCATACAGGCTTTAAGGGGGTTACGGTCATAAGGTGCAAAGAGGTGGAGGTCTGTACAGAAAAACCGCTTCCTCTCCACACGGACGGCGAACCGGGATTTCTCAGGAAAAAGATCAGGGCCGGCCTGATGACAGAGCGGCTGAAAGTGATCGCGGGTTAAAGGAACACTTTCGAAAGATTTACTAAATGTTTTGTGAAGACGGTTGTTGACGTTTTTAAATCGTGCTATAATCGATGCGATTGAGAGAATATAATAAAAGTGACCGGGGAAGTAAAAACAGGCAAAACCGTATTTAAAGGGGCATCATTATGAAGCTGAGAAACAGATTTGCAGGACTGGTTAAGAAATATAAGCATGCATGGGTGTTTTTATATATCTTTATCTACATGCCATGGTTTATGTTTCTTGAGAAACATGTGACTACGCATTACCATGTGATCCAGATCCGGCTGGATGAGCATATCCCGTTCATCGAATATTTTATTATTCCGTATCTGATGTGGTTTGTATTTATCGTCGCGGCGTTTTTGTATTTTTTCTTTACAGATGTGCCGGGATTTTACAGGCTGGCTAAATTTATGTTTACGGGGATGACCGTATTTCTTATCATATGTACTATTTTCCCGAATGGACAGGATCTGCGGCCTGTTGTCTTTGAGCGGGATAATATTTTTGTGGATATGGTGAGGACTCTTTATCGTGCAGATACGTGTACGAATGTATTCCCGAGCCTTCATGTATTTAATTCGTTGAGCGTATGTATAGCGGTGGGGGAGAGTGAAGCCCTCAGAAAGCACAAAGGAGTCTGTATCGGGACATATATCCTGGCAGGACTGATCATTCTCGCTACCATGTTCCTGAAACAGCATTCCGTGCTGGATGTGATAGGAGCAGGTGTGATGGCATACGTACTTTACCAGTTTGTGTATGCGCCGCAGAAACGCAGTGTGCCGAAGTACGCGCGTCAAAAACGGCCGGTGCTTTAACACTAAAAGAAATCGATACTGGCGTTTCTGCCGGTAATAAGTAATAGAATCAGGAGGAAGAAGAATGAAGAAGATCATGCTTACCGGAGACCGCCCTACGGGGAAACTCCACGTGGGACATTACGTGGGATCACTGAGGCGCCGGGTAGAGCTTCAGAATACAGGAGATTTTGATGATATATTTATCATGATAGCAGATGCACAGGCGCTGACGGACAATGCAGATAATCCGGAGAAAGTGCGCCAGAATATTATCGAGGTGGCGCTGGATTATCTGGCGTGCGGATTAGACCCGGAGAAATCCACTCTGCTGATCCAGTCACAGATCCCGGAGTTGTGCGAGCTGTCATTTTATTATATGAATCTGGTGACAGTGTCAAGACTGCAGCGCAATCCTACAGTAAAATCAGAGATCCAGATGCGTAACTTCGAGGCAAGCATCCCGGTCGGATTCTTTACCTATCCGATCAGCCAGGCGGCGGATATCACAGCATTTAAGGCGACGGTCGTGCCTGTAGGAGAAGATCAGATGCCGATGCTGGAGCAGACAAAGGAGATCGTGCACAAGTTTAATTCCGTCTATGGAGAAACTCTTGTGGAGCCGAAGATCCTTCTTCCGGATAATGAGGCATGCATGCGTCTCCCGGGAATCGACGGAAAGGCGAAGATGAGCAAGTCTCTCGGGAATTGTATCTATCTGTCAGAAGAACCGGAAGATATCAAGAAGAAAGTATTCAGTATGTTTACAGATCCGACCCATATCCGTATCGAGGACCCGGGCAAACTGGAAGGCAATACAGTGTTTACGTATCTGGATGCTTTCTGCCGACCGGAATATTTCCCGGAGTTTCTTCCGGAGTATAATAATCTTGATGAGCTCAAGGAGCACTACAAGAGGGGCGGCCTCGGCGATATGAAGGTGAAACGCTTCCTGAACAATGTTCTCCAGTCTGAGCTGGAGCCGATCCGCAAACGCAGGAAAGAGTGGCAGAAGGATATCCCTGCTGTATATGAGATACTCAGAAAGGGAAGCGAAAAAGCAGAGAAGGTTGCTGCGGAGACACTGAAAGATGTGAAGGCTGCGATGAGGATCAATTATTTTGATGATGAGGAACTGATCAAAATGCAGTCGGCGAAATATACGGAAGAATAAAAATCCGACAGAAAATATACAGGCATATTACGAAAACAGGCAGGGCAGATC
>DYCJ01000089.1 GCA_019418195.1 Clostridiales bacterium
TGCTTGCAGTGGGGATCATTACGGCACTTACGATCTTCCTGCAGTATAAGTTCAGCCGGGAGCGCGTTACGGAAGAACTCATGGCCGGGAATGCAGGAGCGGAAGAAGAGCCATCAAAGGGAAAGGCTGCGTCCATGGGAACACAGTTCAAAGCCGTGGCATCGGAAAAATGGTGGTGGGTCGTCATGGTGTTTTACATGATCTTCCAGTTTTCCGGAGCAATCAAGAACGGGTCTATGTCTTACTTCTGTCGGTGGGTGCTTGACAATTCTGCTCTGGGTCCGGACGGATGGGGGACATATCAGTCCATCCTTGCCATTATGGGAGCGATCCCTATGGCGGTGGCGATGCTCTTTGTAAACCCGCTGTGCCAGAAATTCGGCAAGAGAAAGACTGTCAGTGCATTTCTTGTACTCGGTGTCATCGGAGGCGTGATCGCCATTATGGGCGGGAGCAATATCGTTCCTGTGGCAGTCGGAGTAGCGCTGAAATGTCTGGGATCTTCACCGGCATGCTATATGATCCTAGCCATGCTGGCAGACGTGATCGACCACATTGAGTGGAAGACAGGGCTCCGTACGGACGGACTGACCATGTCAATCTACAGTTCCCTCATGGTGGCGGCGTCACCGGTCATGAACGCTGTGTTTTCAGCCATCCTGAATATGGTCGGCTATGATCAGAATCTGGTGGTCGGGACAGATATGCAGAGTGCGCTGGCACAGACAGGAATCTCTGTCAGCTACATCTGGTTTGAGACGATCGCGTATGTGATCTGCGCAGTGCTTCTGTTCCTGTTCTTCCGCGTGGAGGACAATCTGAAAGAGGAGCAGGCTGAGATAGAAAAGAGAAACAGTGCAGCCGGAAAATAAAGGTGGATCTCTCAGTATCAAATGCTGAAAAAATAGATCAAAAAACAAAAAGGAGGAAACATTATGAGAGCAAAGAAACTTGCACCTGTTATGCGCGGCCTGTCGGCGGTTACTGCATCAGTGATGGCGCTGTCCATCGTGGGCGCAGACATTGCGGACGGATACCGTGCAAGAATTGACGACTTTCTGGGAACCCAGAGTTATGTCACAAATACGGATGAGGAGTCTGCACGTTTTGTCAGCGATTATGCTACATTTGAGGACATGAAAGCGGCAGCGAAAGATATTGCGGTGCGGGAAGGTGAAGAGGGAACTGTCATTATGAAGAATGACAACAATGTACTGCCCCTTTCCGGAAAGAGCGTTGCACTGTTCGGACTGGCAGCTTATGCGCCGTATCCGTATGCAAGCGGAGACCTGAAAGCGGGGAATGAAGACGCTGTCGATCTGGTACAGGCATTCCAGGATGCCGGGATTGAGATCAACCAGACGGTGATGGATTTCTATGAGACTGGCATTCTTAACGAACATACGGAAGAGGTCCCGAATCAATGGACCGGTGAAATAGAGATACAGACAGCGTACGACAATATTTACGTGACTGCGCCCGGCGATATGACCACATATCAGATCAATGAGATACCGCCGTCAGAGTTCGGGAACTTTGGTGCTCCGTCTGACTGGGAGTCTCAGATTGATAAAGACAATACAGTAGGTATCTGCGTATTTGCACGCGGCGCCGGCGAGAGTAATACATATGCACCGGGATCTGCGGTAAACTATGCGGGAGAAGAGACCGGGGAAGATCCTCTCGCTCTCTCAGAAGATGAGCTGGCTGTGATCGATGCGGCAAAAGAGACCTGCTCTCAGGTTGTAGTGCTCATCAACTCAGGAAACACGATGGTACTCACTGACATCGCGGCAGGCGGTGAACACGAAGTCGATGGTATCGCATATATCGGATGCCTGAATGATTATCAGGCAACAGGTGTTGTCAATGTACTTACAGGCCAGATCAATGCGACCGGTGCCCTGCCGGATACTTATGTGGCAGATAATGCATCAATCCCGGCAGTCCAGAACTTCGGCGGCGGTTATTATGCCGACTATGAGGTCGTAAACAGCGACGGAGATGACACGCGTTATCCGGGTACGGCCATTGAAAACGTAGAGGCTGGTTCTTTTGGAGGAACATCTCCTACATATAATGGAGGAACTTATATCGTAGAGGCCGAGGGCATCTATGTAGGGTATAAATATTACGAGACAAGATATTATGATTCCATTGCAAATCCGGATTCCGGAGCAGCTTCAGGCGCTGGTGCTACACAGTCTGACGCATGGAATTACAATGAAGAAGTAATTTACGATTTTGGTCACGGTCTGAGCTATCTCGATTATACTCAGGAACTTAGAAGTGTGAATGTAGACTGTACGGAAGACGGCGATATCACAGCTGTTGTTGCAATTACAAATAACAGCGATCAGGATGGACGTTTCCTGGCTCAGCTTTATGTACAGCAGCCGTATACAGACTATGACAGAGAGAATAATGTAGAGAAATCTGCAGTAATGTTCCTGAATTCCGCAAAAGTGGATGTAGCTGCAGGGGCGACCGAAGAAGTTACGATCACGATCCCGACCAAGTATCTGGCAAGTTATGATTATACAAATGCCAAGACTTATATTCTGGATGACGGTGACTATTACTTTACGGCAGCAGCCGGATCTCATGAGGCAGTGAATAATATCCTCGCTGCACAGGGATATACGACGGCTGACGGCATGGACGCAGAGGCTTCCGGAGCAGTACAGACATGGAATCTGGCTGAGCTGGACAATACAACATTTGCCGTATCTAATGGCACAGAGGTTACAAACGTTGCTGATGATGCAGATCTGAATTACTGGACAGAGGATGATACCGTAACTTACCTCACACGTCAGGACTGGGAAGGAACATGGCCGGTCAACTACAACGAAGTTGAGATCAATATCAGCGACAGCCCGAAGAGTGAAGAGTGGATCGCAGAGCTTCGCGGCGAGACTTATACGATCCAGGACGGAGATGCTGCAACAGAGGGAACGGATAACGGACTCCGTTTCGATACAACGAATATCCAGTACGAACAGCTTGAAAATGTTGATGATGATTTCTGGAATGAGCTTGTTGCGCAGATCACTATAGATGAAGCTGTCGGAGCTGTCATCCATGGCGGAAGCCAGACAGATACACTCACAAATGTAGACAACCCGGTTGTTGTACAGAACGAGGGTGTCAGCGGTTTCACAGCTACATACACAGATGAAGAAACAGGAGAAACTTACAGATTCAACGTACATTCACAGACACTGCTTGGATCATCCTTTAATCCGGAGCTGGCATATGACTGGGGACGTGTGGAAGGAAATTCAGGTCTGTGGCTGCAGCGCTACCATCTGTGGGGTGTCGGCCTGACTCAGAGACGTACACCTTACAACGGACGTAACTATGAGTATATTTCTGAAGATCCGATGCTGACAAACCGTATAGGTTACGGTGTACTCCAGGGATGCGCTGACATGGGTATCCTGAACGGACCGAAACATATGGGATTCAATGATCAGGAACACAACCGTGCAGGTATCTCCGTTTACATGAATGAGCAGAAGTTCCGTGAGACAGATCTGCGCTGCTTCCAGGGCGGACTTGAAGATGCAGACGGCATGGCAGTAATGATCGCATTCAACCGTATCGGAGCTACAAATGCTTCACACTATGCACCGATGCTCCAGACGATCCTCCGTGGTGAGTGGGCATACACAGGCCTGATCTCGACTGATATGATGAACAATAATTACTACTTCAATCCGGAATCCATGATCATGGCAGGCATTACACAGGTGGCTGACTTTGCAACAAATGATAACCATATCAATATGGGAGACGGAGGAACGGATGCTACATGGGCATACATTTCCGAGGATGCAGTGGCAAATGACGCTGCACTCGTTGACCAGGCCCGTGAGAACCTGAAGTATCAGCTTTACACCTTCGCAAACAGTGCAGTTATGAACGTATCTACTGAAAGAGTACAGACATGGTGGGACAATGCGATCAGTGCAGTAACCTATATCAGCGGAGCTCTGGCTGTGATCACACTTGCAGCGTGGATCGTACTCACTGTGAAGCCTGAGAAGAAAAAGGAGGAGGACTAACTATGATCAAGAAACAGTCTGTCGGAATCTGGTTTAATATTATCGTGGCAGTGTTGACAATTGTGTCCGTGATCGTCTATGGTGTAAACATTTCTGGAGACGGATACTTCCAGAATGCTTCTGTCGGCAATCTGGTTGCCTACTGTGTGATCGCCGTGATCATGCTGGTGGCAGTGATCGTTCTGGCCCAGCCAAAATTCACCGGAACAGCTGCGCTTGTGACGGAAATTATTTCCGGACTTTTAAAGATCGCGATACCGGTGCTGCTCATGCTCTGTCTGGTAAATCTGATCAGCGCGAGAGCAGAGGGACTTGGATTCATCTATTTTTCAAACGCGGATGTGCTTCAGGAAGTGCAGACGCCGGCAAATATGTCGTCTGCGACCGGAACGATCGCAAATATGATCTGTCTGGGAGTTGCCGCCATATTCGCTATGATTGCTGCTTTCTTTACACTTCGCAAAAAAGAAGCATAAACTGAATAACAACTGATAAAACACCCTGGGAGCGGATTGTTCTATAATCCGGACCCGGGGTGTTGTTTTATGTCTGCCGCCATGCAATTTCCTTTTCATATTGCCTGGAAAGATGGTATAATGATTGCGCAGAGCGCAATCCAGACCGGCATGGTGGTCTGCCCTGCTGCGCAGAGCGCAATCGTGGAACAGAGGAAGGGAGAAGCTTTCATGTATCATATCGCAGTTGTGGAAGATGATAAAATGTATGCCGCACAGTTGAGGGAATATCTGAAACGGTACGAGACCGAGAAAAAACAGAAGATCTCTGTTACCATGTTTTCTGACGGCGAAGATATCGTGACGGACTATTCAGCAGATTTCGACATCATCCTCATGGACATTGAGATGACATTTATGGACGGGATGTCGGCTGCAGAAAAGATCCGGGGGATGGACTCCGAAGTGATCATAATTTTTATCACAAACATGCCCCAGTATGCGATCCAGGGGTACCGTGTGGATGCGCTGGATTATGTCCTCAAACCATTGTCCTACTTTGCATTTTCCCAGAGGATTGACAGGGCACTTTTGAGGATACATAAGAAGGCCGCGCGGTTTGTCGCCATTTCCCTGAAAGGCGGAAAGCGAAAGGTGGACGTATCACTGCTCTGTTATGTGGAAGTGCGCGATCATGATTTGATCTACCATACGGTGGACGGAGATTTCACTACAAAGGGAACGATGAAGGATGCAGAAGACGCGCTGAAAGATGAAAACTTTTTCCGGTGCAACCGGTGTTACCTTGTGAATCTGGACTATGTAGACAATTTTCAGGGAAGTGATGTTATGGTGAACGGGGATGTCATACAGGTCAGCCGTTCGCGGAAAAAGCCGTTCCTTGATGCACTGAATGATTATATGAATGAGGTGGGAAAATGAGCGGGATCGTCAACACGCCCGGGTACTATTATTCTATCGCATATATACTTGCGGCTTTTATTGTTACAGGTACGAACCGTGACAGGCTTACGGGGTGGAAGAGGCGTCTGGTCCAGGTGGTGTTCAGTGCGGCGTTAGTCTCTTACATGTGGATAACGGACGGAGTACGGCAGACGTTATTCCTTCCTGCTATGGTAGTGACGATTGCAATGATACTATTCTATTTATATGCCTGCGATGAATTCACCTTTCCCGAAGCGGGATATTACTGTGCCCGGGCGTTTATCAGCGGCGAATTTGCCGCATCCCTGTGCTGGCAGATATTTTTTTATACAAAGGACCGCTTTCTCCCGGAACATGTTTCTATGTGGCGGTGGGGAGAACTTGTGGTAGTGTACGGAATAATTTTTACTGTTATTTATCTGATCGAAAGAGGGCTCTGTAAGGACGGGGTGAATGTCCGGATCAACAGAAGAGAACTGATGACAGTGATCGTTATTACGATTGCCGTATTTGCCGTGAGCAATATGAGTTATCTTGACCAGAATACATTGTTCAGCAGCCCGTTTGCAGGAGAGATGTTTGCCATCCGTACTCTGGTGGACCTGAGCGGAATGGCAGTACTCTATGCATACCATATCCAGACAAGAGAGCTGCAGATGAAATTCGAGGTAGATACACTGCAGAATATCCTGGAAATGCAGTATAAGAATTATCAGCTCTCCCAGGAGAGCATTGAGATCGTCAACCGGAAGTATCATGATCTGAAACACCAGATCACCTTGCTGAAAGCGGAAGCAAACAGCCAGAAATCCCGCCGGTATCTGGAGGAGATGGAACAGGATATCCGGTCCTATGAGGCTCAGAATAAGACCGGAAATAAAGTCCTGGATGCAGTGCTGACCAGCAAAAGCCTCTACTGTCAGAACCACGAGATCAGTCTGACCTGTGTGGCGGACGGAACACTTCTTGATTTTATGGCGGAAATGGATATCAGTGCTCTGTTCGGAAATGTGCTCGATAATGCGATCGAGAGTGTGCAGAAGCTGGATGAGAAAGAAAAACGGCTGATCCATCTCTCAGTGGCGGAGCAGAAGAGTTTCCTGAGAATCCGGGTGGAAAACTATACGGAAGAAAAAATCATATTCAGAAACGGTATGCCTGTTACGACCAAGAAGGATAAACACCTGCATGGATTTGGGATGAAAAGCATACAGAGTACTGTGAAAAAGTATGGTGGTTCCGTTACCACAGGTCTCAGGGACAATTGGTTTGAGCTGCGCATTCTTATCCCATTAAATCAGCAGAAGGCGGCAAACTAACTATAACGTAAAAGGGAAGTGCATATATATGTCAGAAGTAAGAAAACATATCGTGTTTCATGGAAGGGTCCAGGGGGTAGGGTTCCGCTACACGGCAAAATATCTTGCCCTGTCCATGGATCTCACCGGATGGGTGCAGAATGAATGGGACGGAACCGTAACTATGGAGATACAGGGACGGGAAACGCTGATCAATAAACTGCTCGTGGGTCTCAATCATGACCGTTTTATAACCATTGAATGGATGGATACGACAGAGATCCCTCTGAGGGATGATGAGAGGAGCTTTTCCGTGCGCTGATATGGAGAACTCCGCACAGACTCTGTTTATCATAAATATCATGAAAAAAGGAGAAGATACATTTATGAAAGAAAGCAGCATAAAATTAGGATTTATCGGAACAGGAAACATGGCGGGGGCCATTATGGGCGGCATCATTAAAAATGAGATCTTCCGGCCGGATCAGATCATCGGCGCCGATATATCTCCTGCAGGACGCGACAGGGTGAAAGATACCTATGGCATCCATGTGACAGGGAATAACCGTGAGGCAGCTGAGAAATCAGAGGTCCTGATCCTCTCCGTGAAACCCCAGTATTATGCGGATGCCATCGCTGAGATCAAAGACTGTGTAAGCGAGGACCAGCTTATCATAACGATCGCTCCGGGCAAGACGCTTTCGTGGCTTGAAGAGCAGTTTGGAAAACCGGTAAAGATCGTGCGCACGATGCCGAACACACCTGCTCTCGTGGGAGAGGGAATGACAGCAGCATGCACAAATCAGTATGTGACAGAAGAGGAAAAAGAGTATGCGCTTAAGATCCTCAGCTCATTTGGAAAAGTAGAGATCGTGCCGGAACATCTGATCGATGCCGTTGTGGCAGTGAGCGGAAGTTCACCGGCTTATGTATTTATGTTCATCGAGGCAATGGCAGATGCTGCGGTCGCGGAGGGGATGCCCCGGCCGCAGGCATACCAGTTTGCAGCCCAGGCAGTGTACGGCAGTGCAAAGATGGTTCTGGAGACAGGAAAACATCCCGGTGAGCTAAAAGACATGGTATGCTCCCCGGCGGGAACAACTATCGAGGCAGTCAGAGTTCTTGAAGAAAAAGGATTCCGCAGCGCCGTTATCGAGGCGATGAAAGCCTGCGCAGATGTATCCAGAAATATGTGAGAAAAGTCTGCGCAGACAGTACTGCGTTGAATCTGCGGAAAGGAAAGGATATATATGGAGAAGAGAGAAACTATCTTTGATATAGGAATAATCGGCGGCGGAACCGCCGGAATGACAGCTGCAATATACGGGCAGCGCGCGGGTAAACAGACAATCATTATCGAAGGAAGTACGTTCGGCGGTCAGATCACATCTTCACCGAATGTAGAAAATTATCCCGGAATTGCCAGTGTGAGCGGCAGCGAGTTTTCTATGAACCTTCTGGATCAGGCGACAAAGCTGGGCGCTGAGACAGTGATGGAGCAGGTGACGGGGATCCGCGATGAGGGCAGCGTCAAGGTTATCAAAACTACAGGAAAAGAATATCCCTGCAGGAGCATTATCCTGGCAACCGGTGTGACCCACCGACATCTCGGCGTGCCCAATGAGGAACGGCTGACCGGGGCAGGGGTATCTTACTGCGCTACATGTGACGGTATGTTTTTCAGGGGAAAGGATGTGGCTGTAGTAGGAGGAGGAAGCACAGCGCTCCAGGATGCGGAATTCCTTTCAAATTACTGCAGAAAAGTATATCTTATCCACCGCAGAGATGAATTCCGCGGCGAGGACAGTATCGTAAAAAGGCTTGAAAATAAAGAAAATGTAGAATTTATACTGAGTACTACTGTAAAAGATATTATCGGAGAAAATTCAGTCGAGCGGCTGATCCTGAACAATAAGAAGACAGGCAAGGAATTTAAACTGGAAGTATCCGGCGTATTCATCGCTGTGGGGCAGATCCCGCAGAACGAAGTGTTTGCTGATGTTGTAAAACTGGACGGAAGCGGCTTTATCCTCGCGGCTGAGGACTGTTTCACATCACATCCCGGTAT
>DYCJ01000009.1 GCA_019418195.1 Clostridiales bacterium
TGTAAGAGGTTCTCCTTTGGTTATATTTTATTTTTACATACTGATCTTATGCATGCCCGCAGCTTCGATCAGAAGGGCAGTACCCATGATGATCAGGTATGCAGCGAGGATATAGTTCAGAGCAAACGCCGAGACAAATGGAAGCAGCAGGAATACCACTGCGAGGACAATATTGAGGACACCGCTGAAAGTCAGGCTGCCCGTATGGGGGATGCGGAAGTATCTGAGCCGTGAGGCGAGAGATAGCTTTTCCACCCCGCCGAAGATCAACATAAAGGACAGCATGAAAGTAATCACCTGTACCGTCAGCGTGACCGGCATGAAGAACAGCATAATGCCGATCAGTACATTCAGTATTCCGGACAGGAGCAGTATATAATCCCGGAAATAATAAGTCATGGAAGCAAACGCGATAAAGTGCCCTATGCCGATCGCGATCACTGCGGCTGCCGCTAAATACTGTATTACTGAAAATATTCTGATCGGAAATACTGCGGTCAGGATTCCGGCGATGAGAAGGATGGCTGCTATGATAAAATAAGCGGTGCGTATTTTCTTCCTTCTGTCGTTCCATCTGTCTATGAGTTCCTGTACATAGTCAAAATCTGAATCAAACCATCTCATAAGTCATATCTCCTTTCTGTGTTATCGTCTGTAACTTCAATATAGCCGGCAGACTGCCTGAGCGCTACTTATAATTTTTATTTCCTGTCTTTACAGAAATACGGATCTGTCAATTTTTCATACAAAATTCCAGATTTGTAAATACAGATTTCAAAAATTGAGAGTCGCATTCAATCTCCGGATTTGCTATATAAAAGATATGGCGACAGTGTGAAATGAGCAGCATTGTCGCTAAGGGTTACGAATACCGGAAAGGAGGATGCCTTTGTATGGATATCGATAAAAGCGTATTTGCCTATAAGTTATATGAGATGGAAGAGCAGTACGGTAAGCTGCAGTGCAGGATACGGATCTGCGAGCAGGGAGACAGACGGAGGATCCATTCTGAACTTGAGAAAGCGGAAGACGAGTATAAGGAAAATACTTTACTATTGGAAAAAAAGGCGAGGGCGTGCCGCTCCCCCTGCAGTGACAAGACTGACACAGGCACAGCTTGATTACAGACGAAAGATCGGGGATACGATGAAGAAACAGGTGATGAAGGATCTTCATTCGGAGGAAAGCACCCCGGAGCAGGATGAAAGAGAAGCGGATATGCTGTATGCGGAATTTGCCATGGATTTTGCCACGCTTGCCATGCAGCAGGCACTGATCTCCGCACTGGCTGCCCTTGACAGGACGGAGTCGGCGGAGGATACAGAAGATTCAGAGGAAAAAGATAAGGAGGACACAGGATGCAAGAAGTAAAGAAGCCGAGAAAACCATTGATCTATTATTATGTAATTGTGCTGTTGATCCTGCTTCTGTTTAATTTCCTGTTCATGCCATGGGCGGCGAAACAGAACAATTCCGCTCCGGTGCAGAAGATTACGATCGTGCCGCGTACTTCCGGCGCCCTCGGATACACGATGCAGGTGGAAGAAGGCAATCATTATCTGATGAGCCAGGAAGAGCTGGAGAACAAGATCGCCACACTCACCGGTGGAAGAGCAGCAGAAGAGCTCATATTCCATTCTTCATCCACCGGAGCTTCCAATGATATCGAACAGGCAACCAAGCTGGCACGTGCCATGATCACCAGATACGGCATGAGCAAAGACTTCGATATGGTGGCAATGGAGACCGTGACGAACCAGTACCTGGGCGGAGATACGTCTTTAAGCTGTTCTGCGGAAACCCAGGCGGAGATCGACCGTCAGGTAGTGGAACTGGTGAAAAAGCAGCATGAAAAAGCAGCGAAGATCCTGGCGGACAATAAAGAGAAGCTGGACGAACTGGCAGCTTACCTATACGAGAGAGAGACCATCATCGGTGAAGAATTTATGGAGATACTTAATGCTGCGTGACAGTGATAAATCATAAAAACAGCAAATAGAATTTGTACAGAAGACAAACAGAAAGGGAGAACTACAAATGGGAAAGTCAATCAAAGAAACAATGCAGGAATTTACAGTAAATCAGGCTCTTAATTATCTTGAAGGCAATCCGGAGGAGAACATCCCGAAATTGATGGCATTTGTGGACCGGTTTATGCCGAAGGACTGGTATACAAGCCAGAGAAATGCGATCAGAGGCGCTATAGAAGCGAAGAACAATTGGTATCAGCTTATCTTAAGGCTCTATGAACTGGATCCGGGTGTGCGCAAGGCGTTCTTCCAGAATTTCATTACGAATGCCAGTCTGAAAGGAAGCGCAACCCAGAATGAGTTGGTGGAGAAATATAACTGTAACATACCGTGGGCAATCCTGCTGGACCCGACTACCGCATGTAATCTGAACTGTACGGGATGCTGGGCTGCAGAATACGGTCATCAGTATAATTTAAGCCTCGGGGATATTGATTCCATCGTGCGTCAGGGTAAGGAACTGGGGACTTATATGTATATCTATACCGGCGGAGAGCCGACGGTGCGAAGAAAAGACATCTTTAAGATCTGTGAGATGCACCCGGACTGTGAGTTCCTCGCGTTTACAAACGGAACGATGATCGACGAAGATTTCTGCCAGGAGATGCTCAGAGTCAGGAACTTCGTTCCGGCAATCAGCCTTGAGGGATTCGAGAAAGCCAACGACGGACGCCGTGGTGATGGGGTATACCACAAAGTACGCCATGCGATGGAGCTGATGAAAGAGCATAAGCTTCCGTTCGGTATCTCGGTATGCTATACGAGCCAGAACTTTGAGGACGTCAGCAGCGAAGAGTTCTATGACATGATGATCGAAAGCGGCGCGCTGTTCGTATGGTACTTCCACTATATGCCGGTAGGACACGGCGCTGTGACAGATCTTCTCCCGACGCCGGAGCAGAGAGAAGAGATGTACCACCGCATCCGTCATTTCCGTGAGACGAAAGCAATCTTCGGCATGGACTTCCAGAATGACGGGGAGTACGTCGGCGGATGCATTGCAGGAGGAAGAAGATACCTGCACATCAATGCAAAGGGCGATGTGGAGCCGTGCGTATTTATCCATTACTCTAATGTAAATATTCATGATGTCTCACTGCTGGATGCGCTGAGAAGCCCGATCTTCCAGGCATATCATGATAATCAGCCGTTCAATGACAACCATCTGCGCCCGTGCCCGATGCTGGAGAATCCGGAGCGCTTAAGGAAACTTGTTAAAGAAACAGGAGCCGTGAATACAGATTATCAGGACCCGGAGAGTGTGGATGATCTGTGCGACAGATGCGAGCCTTATGCTGAGAACTGGAAACCGACGGCAGATAAGCTGTGGGAGAAGAGCCATGCGTGATATTATTCCGCAGATGAACCGGAAAAAAGTTGATCAAATCTGAATATGATATGCTCTTCCACAAGAGCGGACACAATGTGTTTCCTCTATTGAGGGATAGTAATGGTATGAAAAAGAGTCCGCAGAAAGGTGGAAAATAGGAAAATGAGAAAAAAGAGCATGGCAGCTCTTCTTCTGACAACCCTTCTGACAGCCGCTCTTGCGGCTGTTCCCTGTCTGGGAGCGGCGGCAGAAGAAACAGCCGTAAATTTGTCAGAAACGGAAAATCTACAGACAGATAAAGGAGAGCTTGTAGGAACAACTTATAACGGCAATTCACAAATTTATGAAAATGATCTGCTTCAGATGATCGAAGATGCAGATGGAAGCCTGACGATTCAGGTGATGAAATACGGTCTGAATATTCCGGCAAGTGTTCTGGAGAAAGCTCTTGAACAGGAGAAAAAGCTGATCATAGAAATCTTTCAGCCGGGATATGATGCGGCGATGTTCAACAGCAGATGGGTGTTTGATCCGGCGCGGGTGTACTGGAGCCTGGATACAGAGTCATATCCGCTTGGCATTAATCTGGATCTGGATGCTCCTTATTATTCGGGACATCCGGATTCTGCATCCAATCCTTTTAGCAGTATTGTCAGCGGAGACGGGGTTGAATGGTCTGTCTATGATATGCCGGAGGTGGAAGGCCAGGAGGGATGGACGATTCCGGGCTTTTATGTGGAAGTGGCCCAGCGAGGCGAATTTGACGGAATGGAAAGAATGCCGCTGTATGGGTATGACAAGGAGCGTGGGATCATTACTCAGTGGGGATACGCGTCCCGCGGCGATGACGCCGTTGTATCAGATTCGATAGTGTGGCATACAATCCGGATTGACAGCCCCTCATGGGGAACAAGTTATGCGGTTCTAAGTGACGAACATAATTACCTTCCGGTTCAGGAGATCCAGGAACAGATCAGGGATGAGAATGTTTCCTCAATAGAGGTTCAGGAGGGAACATGCTATCTGGATAATCAGTATGTACTTCCGGCAGAGATATTGGATCAGCTTCGTGATAGCGGAAAAACACTTTTCTTTACTTCTCCCGGCGTTGAAGCGCAGCCGACATATTCCTGGTTCTTTGACGGAACTGAAATCACAGATACTACAGATATTGACCTGCATGTACAGTTTTACGAAGGTCCCTATAATAACACGCAGGGACTTGGACTTCCGTCAATGCTCCAGGAGCTTCCGGGTGATGTCCCGTCTATGCTGTTTGATTTTGCCCACAGCGGTATGGTGCCGGGAGGAACAACCCTCAGTGTGACAGCTTCCGCGGAACTTGCGAAGGAAGGATATCTCTATTATGTAAATGAAGAAAACGGTACTTTCGAATATATCGGGCAGACATCTGCGGAAATAGAGAATGAATACTTCTGTACACTTAATGTTTCCGGGATAACGCACTGTTCTTATTATCTTGTAACTGCGCGGGAGCTGACCGGAGACAATGTGGTTGTCCCGGGCGGGCCGTCTGACCCGGACGAGCCTGATAATCCGCTTCCACCGGATACACCGGAAGACACAGAGAATCCCGTTGAAACGGATCAGCCTGCGGGAACGGACAATTCAGACGGGCAGGCAGTTCAGGATGTTCAGGTAGAAAAAGTGGAACAGAGTGGCGCTGCCGTGCAGACAGGAGACAATACTCCGGTATTATTGGCGGCGTTTGCAGCAGTTCTTTCACTGACAGCAGTTATAGCAGTGTTGAGGAAAAAGCTGTGAGATAAGTGCATCTGCAATCTGTATCAGGTAAGTTGAAATAAACGGATACAGATTACAGGTGCATATTTAGTTTACTCCCAAAAGCGATGGCATTTACTTTTTTGTTGTGTTAGAATACTTGCGTATATATAACGTATCAGTATATTGCAGGAAAGTGAATGAAAATGAAGACAGAAATCCTAAAACTGCTCCGGGAGACGGATGGCTATGTCTCCGGGCAGCAGATCAGCGGGCAGTTCGGCGTGTCAAGGACTGCCGTGTGGAAAGTGATCCGTCAGCTTCAGGATGACGGCTATCAGGTGGAAGCTGTGCGCAATAAGGGCTATCATATCGTGGACAGCCCGGACGTGATGACGAAGGAAGAACTTGCCAGCCTGATGAAAACCCGATGGGCGGGAAGAAATATCTTGTATTATGACGTGACGGACTCGACAAATCTGAGGATAAAACAGGCGGGCGATGAGGGCGCGCCTCACGGTACTCTTGCGGTGGCAGACCGGCAGACAGCGGGGCGCGGACGGCGCGGGAGGACGTGGGAGTCCCCGGCGGGCAGCAGTATATATATGTCCATTCTGCTGCGACCTGAGATTGCCCCGAATAAAGCGTCTATGCTTACACTTGTGATGGCGCTCAACGTAGTGGAAGGAATCCAAGAGTGCATCGGAAATGACAGAGACATTCAGATCAAATGGCCCAATGATATTATTATCAACGGGAAAAAGCTGGCCGGCATCCTGACAGAGATGAGCAGCCAGATTGATTATATTAACCATGTGACTGTAGGTGTGGGAATCAACGTGAATACGACAGACTTTCCTGAAGAAATTGCTCAGACAGCTACTTCTCTGCGGATAGAGTGCGGGCATACAGTTAAACGCGCACCTCTGATCGCGGCAGTCATGGAGCGGTTGGAAGAGAATTATGAGACATTTTTAGAGACAGAAGATCTGTCCGGTCTGTTGGATCGATATAACGCCCTTTTGGTTAATTGTGACCGGGATGTTCAGATCATCGGAGCAAAAGAAACGTATCAGGCACATGCTATCGGTATCGACCACACAGGGGAGTTGATCGTGCGCAGAGAAGACGGGAGCATAGAAAAAATAAATGCAGGCGAAGTATCTGTGCGGGGAGTGTACGGGTACACGTAATAAGTATTAGTATGCAGCATAGAGAGGAGAAAGTTATGAGCGATGAAATCGTGCTTTGCGCGGCAAGCGCATATGAACAGAAATTTTACTTGAATCCGGAGTTTGATTCCCTGCCGGAGAATATCAAGCAGGAGCTGCAGATCATGTGTGTGTTATATACAGAAGATGTGGGCGGAATCCTGATGCTTGTATTTGACGGGGAAGGAAATCTGGAACTGAAAGTAGATCATGAAGAGAATGATTTCTTCTTTGATGAGATCGGAAGTGTGCTGAAGATCAAGGAACTTCAGCACACGAAAAGAGAGCTCTTCGAATCACTGGAGCTTTTCTTCAAAGTGTTTTATCTGGAGGAAGAGATTGAGGATAACCCGGAAAACTAAAAAAGAGGGCTGCTGATTTTGAACAATCAGTGGATAACTTTTTATAATCAGTGTAAGTTTGTTAGTAACTGTATTTTTAATAAATTCTTTATTGTAAGTCTGAAAATGTTATGGTATTTTGAGGACATCCGGAGCAGATTTGCCCCGGATGTCTTTCACTGTCCGGACAGTCTGGGATGATGATCATCGAGTTGAATTCCACTTTTTTATTTTTAACAGATATGATAAGATGAAGGAGAAATAATTATGAAGCCAGACAATATAAGAGAAAACGGCGAACGAAATGATGACAATTTTATAATGCTTCCTACTGTGGATTTCTGCTTTAAGGGTCTGATGAATAATCCGAAAGTGAGAAAAGGATTTATTGCGGCACTCCTTAAGAAAGATCCGGAGACAATTCGTGAGACTGTGCTGCTTCCTACCGTGCTCGGTCAGGAGTATCAGGATGATAAACTTGGGATGCCCGGGTGCTCTTTTATCTGAGTAAGATATTTGCCGGTCAGCTCAAGAAGGGAGAACCTTACGAGAATCTCAAGAAATGCATACATGTCAGCATTTTGGACTTTATTCATTTTGAAAAAGATACAAAATGTTACCGTACGATATGCTTTTGTGACGAGAAAACCGGGAAGAAATATACTGATCTTATGGAAATACAGGTTCTGGAACTCAAAAAGCTGCCTCCGGATATCAGGAGTGGAGATGACCTTATTAAATGGATGAAATTCTTTGGCGGGAAGTCGAGGAAGGAGTTTGCGGCTATGGCAAAAACGGATTCATACATTGAAGAGGCGTACAAGGAACTGGAAAAATTGAGTGCGGATGAGCGGGCTAAACTGGAGTATGAAGCGCGTGAACGCGCCATCAGAGATTATAACTCACAGATGAGCAGTGCTTTACGGCGAGGAGAACAAAAAGGTATGGAGCGGGGACTGAAACGCGGCATGGAACAGGGATTGGAGCGTGGGATGCAGCAGGGAATACAACAAGGAATACAACAGGGAATACAGAAGGGTGAACACGCAGCATTGAAACGTGTTATTGAAAATATGATAAAGAAAGGCAGGTCCAGGGAAGAAATCGCAGAATTGCTTGATCTGGACTTAAATGAAATGACAGCTTTAACTGAGGAAGCGACAGACAAAGTGTCTGACTGACAGACTGCAGGCGCTGTTCTATGTGAGCAGCGCCTGTCTGATTTCATTTTCGATTTTGATAAGTTCCTGTTCGGCAGCCATGCGTTTGTCATGGCCTTCTTTTTGGATGCGGACCGCTTCATTCATAGTTGAGATCAGGTTTTCGTTCGCTTTTTTGAGTGTTTCGATATCTACAATGCCGCGTTCAGATTCTTTCGCCACATCGATAGTATTCTGTTTGAGGATTTCGGAGTTTTTCAGCAGCAGTGCATTGGTCGTATCTGTGACATCGCGCTGCAGTTTCAGCGTTTCCTGCTGTCTGTAAAGCCCGAGGGCCATTACCATCTGGCTCTTCCAAAGGGGAATGGTCTCCTGGATAGCAGTCTGGATCTTATCAGCAAGCAGTTTGTCGTTGTTCTGGATAAGCCTGATCTGGGGAGCTGTCTGAATGGCGATTGTCTTGCTCGTCTTCAGGTCGTGTACCTTTTTCTCAAACTGGGTTACAGTATCTTCGAAATCCCGGACGAGCTGGGCATGCATGGGATCCCCGCTTTTCTCTGCTTCGGCGCGCAGAGACGGGATCGTCTGTTCCCGGAGTTCTTTTATCTTTGCATCCCCTGCCGTGATGTAGATCTGGAGCTGTTTGAAATAGTCAAGATTCTTTTGGTAGAGCGAATCGAACATACCGATGTCCTTGAGCATTTCCATACGTGCTTCTTCCAGTTTCCCTTCGATACGGTCCACCTGTACTTCAAGCTTTTCATACTGAGAGAGGAATTTCTTTACTTTTGCTTCTGCTTTCCGGAAGATGCCGAGGATGCCGGAGTCTTTTTCGAGAGAGTCGAAATTAAGATCCTGTACATTCGTGACGAGGTCTGTCATCAGTTCCCCGATATATCCGGTGTCCTTGGCACGGATATTGTTCAATATATTTCCAGAGAATTCGGCGATGTTCTGTCTGGCGCCGGATCCGTACTGCATGAGCATCTGGGAATCGCGTATGTCAATCTGTTCTTTGAGTTCATCTGCCTGTCTGCGCTCTTCGGGAGTCAGAATGTCAAGCTGTTCATTTAGTTCCTCAGCAGCAGCCGACGGGACTTCGGGTGCAGGTTGAACAGAACTGGATTTTACAAGGTCTGCAAGTGTGATCTCAGGCATAAAAGAGCCTCCTTTTCTGTTTCCGTTAAGTATATTTTATAGTGTAATTTTATTGCAGCTGTTCAATGATCACTTTCATAACATCATAGGACGGGACCTGTGTTACCTGGGTGATCGTATCTGCCACGCCCTGGGCGGTCAGGCTGCTGCTTTCAGATACAGTTGCATAATTGCCTGTGCGGAATCCGTGCTTCTCCCATGCAAGCCGCTGGATATCTTCATCCAGAAGTCCGTTCAGGAGCACCTGTCCGTTTGCATCCAGAGCGATAAACACGTGAGTGGACCAGACAGTCGGCGTGGGATAGAGCATGACGATATCGTCCTTCATAGTTTCGTACTGATCCGGGTAGAGGGCTGCATATTCGATAAGCTGGCTCTCATATCCGGCAATGACAGGTTTCGCCCCGATGCCCATTCTGAGAAACTGGCTGAACAGATCTGAGGATGATGTTTCCATATACCCCAGCTTTCCGAAAATGTCCTGAAGCTGCGGCAGGATTGTCTGGAGATTTTCCTGCGTCAGTGTCTGTCCCCCGTTCAATACATTTGCAAGAAGGGCGGCAAACATATTTCCGGAATTGGATCTGGCAGGGTCTGTGGTGTCTACGGAAATATTTCCATACAGCTCGGGAAGACCGATATCAGCCCATGATGTGTCGTTCTGGATCAGCTCTACCAGTTTTGTCATATCGATATAATAGGAGCTGCCGGATGAGGAGATCAGTCCCTGACTGTCAAACGCATCCAGCACGGCCCGGTGTGTGTAGAGAACGATGGGAGTGTTGAGGACGATCTCGCTCTGTTCCGGCGAACCGTGGAGATCTTCGTAATATTCCCCTGCAATACTGCTTGACGGGAAGAGGTAGTCCATCCCGTCCATATCTGCCGTCATCATGTCAAGGGAGCCGGCGCGGGAATAGTCGGCCTTTACCCCGTAATCTTCTTCCAGAATTGACTGTACTTCTTCGTCTTCCAGCAGTTCGATCTTTTCTCCGCCTACATATCCGTCTACGGTGATGATCTGCGGAGTACGGCCGGCCGCCATATAAATACCGCCGGTCACGAGCATGATCACGACAAGAAGTGCGAGCCCGATCATTCTTTTCTTCATTTGGAAATCTCCTGTCCTTTCTTTTCCGGTTCTTTATAGCCTTCTGATCTGAGTGTCTGTTTCAGGAGGTTAAGATCGGCCTCCATATCCATCAGTTCATTCTGCATCAGTTTTTCAAACTGGAGGTCAAATGCAGCCTTGAGAGTGGAAATACTTTCGCGGGTGCTCTTTAATACCTTTTCTGTTTCAACTGTGGACAAACCTGTACTTTTTAGTTCTGCATAATGTTCCAGTACGTTTGCAGCCGTTTCCTGATAATAGTCGATGTAGCGCCGGGCAGCGGGAATTTTCTCCGGGTTGTCGGTGAGATATTTTAAGATGCTGCCTGCGCGGCTGATGAGATCCTGACATTCCCGGAGAAGAGGCTGTTCCTGAATCTGACGGACCGCCCTTTGCATCCGGTTATAATCAGATCCTGCCTCAGTCAGCCGATCGTTCAGAAATTCACCGTTGCTTAAGGCGTCTACCTCGATCCTGCCGATACGTTTTACAGGTTTAAAGATAAGGCTCAGCGCGATATATACTGCGGCCGCAAGTACCATGCACAGGATCAGGTTCCACTTAAGTATCAGCAGAAGAATGAGAAACAGTGCCAGTGCCAGTACTGCAGATAAGATGATGCTTAATGTGTCTTTCCATTTATCCGGTTTCATTCACCATAAGATCCTTTCTTTAAATACATCTGTTCCCAATCCGGTTTCTAGTTATATCCCTTTACGCTGCGGAATGCCTCTGTCAGATCTTTTGTGCCGTCAAAGACGCGGGCGTCCGTTATTGCTGCCAGATCTTCAAGCTGTGAAGGATCAGCATCCCCGAATGTAATGGAGAACACAGGTATGCTGCTGCCATATGCTTCGAGTGCGTCTTCAAATACGGATTCATTGTATACAGACTGCCCGTCAGTCATAAGGATAACGGCCGGAGTATACTGGCTTAAGTCATAGCCGGAAGCCAGGCTGTAGGCTTCTGCCGCGGCTTTATAAATATCCGTTCCGCCTCCGGGCTGCGCGGAAGCAATTTCATTGTAAAGTTCTTCCAGTGCAGCATCGCTGTCATCCGATGCCTGAAATATATTGACGATGTCATCGTCAAACAGCACAGCAATATTAATTTCGCCCTCACTTGCCTGGAGCAGATTTTTCTCAGCGTTTTTCTGGATCAGGATCTGGGACATGGCTTCTTTGAGCTGGTCTTCGCCTTCTCCTGTCATACTGCCGGAAAAGTCCAGACAGTAGATGTTGAGTGACGGCTTTTTAAACTCTGTCTGATAAATGTTCAGTGCGTCCATGAGTACATCTGCTTCGGGCATCTGGATCGGGGAGAGTATCCGTTCTGTGTCAATTCCCCAGTCAGCGCTGAAGACATCTTTGTTTTCTTCTGAGACGCCGCTGGCAGTAATACGTCTTCCGGTCGCTTCGATGGCGGACTGGCTGTCCGCTGACATGATCTCCTCCTGAAAGGCAAGGAAAGCCTCTTCTTTCTGCCCGTCGTCATGGTCTACATATCCCAGAGGTGAATCGGCAATGGAAAGTCCGTCATAAGGATAAACAACGTATAGAGGTTCTTTTCCTTCTGCCGTAAGCTGTTCGTTTGCATCGATGACCAGACATTCATAGTTGACCATGGCGTCATAGTTTCCTTTCAGGAACATATCCTTCAGCCAGTCAGAGCTGCCGGAGCTTCTGTCTACCCCGCTTAACAGTTCACGGATCTGAGTCTTCAGTTCATCGCTCTGCAGATCTTCAGACGTAAGCCCCTCCTGCTTGTCAAGCAGAGCATAGAGGAAGCCAATATAAGCACTTGCACCGGAGTTGGACTGTGTGGCGCTTGTCATGCAGAACGTCATCTTGCCGTCGCTGATCGCGGTGAGGATATCCTTAACAGATACATCCCCGTCTGTAAATCCCAGCTCTTCAGCAAGACTCTGGCGTATGCCGAACACTACGGGAGTCAGAGAGACGGACTGGCTGTGTTTCACCAGATGCTGTGAGTCACCGAGAGACAGCCACATACTGCTGGCAGGCCATACTGCATCGTAGCCTGCGGCTCCGCTCTGCAGCTCGCGCATAATGTCGACAGAACCCTGATAATCCATTTCAATGCGCACTCCTGCCTTGTCTGCGCAGTCTGAGATAATGTCTTCCAGTTCCTGATTCTCGGATCCGGACAGGATACGGATTGTTGTATCACCACTGCCGGCGGTAAAGGCAGAATCGTTATTGCCCGTGGACTCTCCGCTGTTTCCGGTAAGAGCTGTTCCCTGCAGAAGAGAGCAGCCGGCAGTAAGGAATACAGTACAGAGAGTCAGAAGCAGGGCAGAAAATCTTTTTTTCATAAACAGGATCTCCTTCTGTAAATATAGATACTATAAGTGCCATTTTACATTGACGCTGCTATCTTTTTTATATTTTCTCTCAAAAATGTGAAGGGTTCTATCCGGACAGTGTGAAATACGCGTAAAATCAATGTAAAAACAGGACAGAAATATTTTACATATGGAAAAATCAGGTGCTTTGAATTATAATGTGCATTGTATCCGTATTTTTTGCGGTGAAATTCATCTGAGAGGAGAGAAAATGTGGAGTTCTTTCAGAACGTGATACAGCTTTATATCGAGAGAAAAGACTGGTTTCTGGAACTTACCGGCGCGCATATCACTCTTTCGCTGACTGCGGTCCTCTTAGCGGGAATCACAGGCCTCCTGCTGGGAATATGGATAGCCGAGTGTCCGAAAGCATCTGGTCCGGTACTTACCGTGGCGAACATCTGTTATACAATTCCGTCAATTTCTCTGCTGGGGATGCTCATTCCTCTGCTGGGAATCGGTAATCCGACAGCGGTCGTCGCGCTTACACTGTACGGGATCATGCCGATGGTGAGGAACACTTATGCCGGAATAACCGGAGTCAGCAGCGATATTGTCTCGGCCGCGGAGGCGATGGGAAGTACAAGGACCCAGATCATGCTGAAGATCAAACTCCCTCTTGCAATGGGAGTTATCGTGGCGGGGGTCCGCAATATGGTAGTCATGACGATTTCGGTTGCGGCAATCGCATCGTTTATCGGAGCCGGCGGGCTTGGCGTCGCGATCTACAGAGGGATCACGATCTACGATACTGCAATGACATTTTCCGGAAGCTTTCTGATCGCGCTTATCGCGATCGTAAGTGACGGCCTGCTCGGGATTGTTGAAAAGAAGATAAAGAAAGGAATGCACTTGGTATGAAATTAAAACGCATAACGGCTGTGCTGATGTCGGCAGTGCTCATTACGGGGCTTGCAGGCTGTGCGGGGAACAGCGGTTCGGGAAAATCAGAGAACGGTGAGAGTGTGCCGGACGAGCCGGTAAAGATCGCCACAAAACCTATGACGGAGCAGTTTATACTCGGAGAAATGCTGAAGCTCCTCATTGAGGAGAAAGCGGGCTATGAAGTGGAACTGACCAAGGGGATCGGCGGTGGAACAAGCAATATCCAGCCGGCCATGGAAAAAGGTGAGTTCGATCTTTATCCGGAATACACATCAAGCGGATGGATCCTTGTCCTGGGGCACGAGGCCGGAGAAGTATCCGATGACGAAATGTTTGAGAAGCTGAAAGAGGAATACGAAGAAAACTATGACATGACCTGGGTGGGGCTGTACGGGCAGAACAATACCTATGCTGTTGTAGTCCGTTCCGATACAGCGGAGAAGTACGGACTGGAAACATGCTCAGATCTGGCGGAGGTATCCGGCCAGCTTGTGTTCGGCGGTAATCCGGACTACATTGAGCGTGCGGACGGGCTTCCGGGCGTATCTGAGATGTACGGGTTCGAGTTCAAAGATATCATGGATATTGATATCGGACTGAAATACGAGGCGCTCAGGAACGGAGATATTGATGTGACCAATGGTTACACAACTGACGCGCAGATCAGTCAGGATGATGTGGTGGCACTGGCTGACGATAAAAATTATCAGGTTAATTATTTCTGTTCGACCGTAGTGCGCGAGGACGCTCTGGAGAAATTCCCCAAACTCGAAGAGACGCTGGAGCTTATGGATGGTATCCTGACCGATCAGAAGATGGCAGAGTTGAATTATCAGGTAGAAGAGGAAGGCAGGGACGAGGCTGACGTTGCAAGGGACTACCTTGTCGCAGAGGGGATTCTTGAAGAGTGAAAATAAAAATGTAAACAGCGGCAGGCTGACAGGACTTACGGAAGACAAGAGGGTGTAAACTATGGAAATCATTCGTCTGGAGCATGTGACAAAAAGTTTTGACGGTCAGAAAGTGCTTGACGATCTGAGCCTATCCGTAAACGAGGGAGAATTTCTTACGGTGATTGGAAGATCCGGATGCGGCAAGACAACCATGCTGCGTCTGATCAACGGACTTCAGAAGCCGGACAGCGGAAAGGTGTATGTGGAAGGTGAAGACGTTGACAATACGGATCTGATCGCTCTTCGGCGGAGGATCGGATATGTGATCCAGAATAAGGGACTGTTTCCGCATATGACAGTAGAGAAAAATATTTCTTATGTGCCGGTCATCAGCGGTAAGAAGAATAAGGAAGAGAATCACAGGCAGGCTCTCCGCCTGCTGAAGCTGGCAGGGCTGGAAGAGTCGATGGCAGGGCGTTATCCGTCCGAACTCTCCGGCGGACAGCAGCAGAGAGTGGGCATCGCCCGTGCCCTTGCTTCTGATGCGAAGATCCTTCTCATGGACGAGCCGTTCGGAGCTCTGGATGAAATCACAAAAAGAGCTATGCAGGATGAGGTGCTGTCACTCCAGACGCAGCTTCATATGACGATCGTGTTTATCACTCATGATATCCGCGAGGCTATGAAACTGGGGGACCGGGTGCTCGTTATGGAGCAGGGAAAGATCGCGCAGCTGGACACACCGGAGATGATACTCAGACGTCCTGCAGACGACTTTGTACGGGAACTGACCTCGGCGGACTAAAGAGGCGCAGGATGGAGAGCCAGGGGAAGAGAAGAATAAGACAAAGAAAGAGAAGAAGGCGGCCTGTTAACTGGCAGCCTTCTTCTCTTTCATCCGTTTGATAACTTTCAGCCTTGTAAATTCCTCGCGTTCCTTTTCTTCCAGTGCATTGGTGATCGTATACACGAGCGAAGAGTACATCGGAATCGTGATATTCTGGAGTGCATTGGCACGCTTCTGGGTCTTCTTAATGTTGCCCGCCAGTCTGTAAGCGGCGTTCTCCACCATGGAGAGCTTGATGGTCAGGTCTTTCACTTTGCGGAACGCTTCCCTCGCCTTGTCGATGGATTCATGTGTCGTGCTGAATGCATAAGTCGGTTTTCCGGCGTCCGGTACATATTTGACATGGGGGATTTCCGTGCCCATGATGCTCCGTGTCTGAATAGTGATAGAATTCTCGATCGGCACAGTGTATGCAAGCAGTTCAACGTTGCTGATACCGTTTTCGATATTGGCCCGCTGAAGGCATTGATACGCATAGGTGAACGTTGTGTCGATTTCCTCCTGGATCGTGCGCGCCTCATCGATCAGATCCATCAGTTCGCGGATCAGAATATTTCTTTTTTTGTCCATCAGGTCATAGCCCTGTTTTGCAAGTGCCAGCGAATTCTTCGCCAGCATTAAATTTCCCTTTGTCGGAAATGTACGTGGATCCATGAAATCCCTCCTATTATCAATGTTTCAATTATTTTCTGTCGGAAAAAAGTGCAGCTTCCTTTATTCATCTCATGAGCTCATCATCCTGTTATGACACCGCGATACTTAAAATAAAAGCGGCAAGCCCGAGGATACATGCGACGGCAAAAATCGCCAGCAGTATGATTACAGTGAGTGTGAGTTTCCGCCAGCGTTTCTCCTTTAAGGTCAGTACCATGACGGAGATAACGTCTGCAACAAAGAAAAACTGCAGGATACACGCCGTGATGGTCAGGACTTTCCCGTGTATGCCGTCCTTGTGGGCACGGATGGCATATGCGATCGGGAAAACAGCGCCTCCGGCCACAATGCACCATCCGATGAAGCTGAACGTGACCGCTGCGAGAGGCCCCATGAAGATCATAAAGGGAACAGGTATAAATGAAAATGCAAGGCAGAAGAACACCAGAGCGCCGCCAATAAGGAAGAGCGGGATCAGGCTGTACTTGATGAGGATCACGCAGTTGAGCAGCCGGTTCCTGTCCAGACTCTTCCAGAATACTGCGATCATGATAAGGCTGATGATACCGTAAATCAACGGCAGAAAAAATATGCATAGATCCAGTATCGTGTTAAGCCACGGCAAATTCTTGATAATATCAAAATTAGAAGGAGACGGCATAAACAGATGGCCGTAAGAAATTACGACATATCCGGTCGCCAGAACATAAATCCAGTGTGCTTTTTCACGTCTGCCTGTATTTTCCATAAATCCTCCTCTTGTAACTTCTGCGTATGGTGCTGCACTGTCCGGCAGAATTTTTATTCCTCTTCCATCGGTTTATAGTATTTATCCAGTATCTTTGTGTCGACTCTGTCGAGCTCTTCCTTCGGCAGTCTGCCGAGAAGTTCCCAGCCGAGATCAAGGGTCTCTTCCATGCTGCGGTTTTCCTCGATTCCCTGGCCGATATATCTCTCTTCGAATTCTTTTCCGAATTCCAGATACTTTTTATCGATCGGAGAGAGTTCATCTTCGCCGATTACAGACGCCAGATTTCTCGCATCGCCCACTTTCGCATAGGCGGAAAAGAGCTGGTTTGCCAGATCCTGATGGTCTTCTCTTGTATACCCCTCGCCAATGCCGTCTTTCATCAGACGGGAAAGCGACGGCAGGATATTGATCGGAGGGTAGACGGACTGTCCGTGAAGCGGGCGGTCAAGTACAATCTGGCCCTCGGTGATATATCCGGTCAGATCGGGGATCGGATGGGTGATATCGTCGTTGGGCATGGTGAGGATCGGAAGCTGTGTCACCGAACCGTTTACTCCCTGCACGATACCCGCGCGTTCATAGATAGTGGCGAGCTCACTGTACAGATATCCGGGATAACCTTTACGGCTGGGGATCTCTCCTTTGGAGGAGGATACCTCACGCATTGCCTCTGCAAAGGAAGTCATATCCGTCAGGATGACGAGAATGTGCATATTCTGTTCGAATGCAAGATATTCCGCCACAGTGAGCGCTACTTTTGGTGTGATCAGACGCTCTACTACAGGATCGTTTGCAAGATTCAGAAACATTGCCACATGATCTGCGACTCCGCTCTCTTCAAATGTATTGCGGAAGAAGTCTGCGACGTCGTGCTTTACACCCATAGCTGCGAACACGATAGCGAATTTCTCATCAGAATTTTCTCCAAGCGATGCCTGCTTAACGATCTGCGCGGCAAGCTGGTCATGAGGAAGACCGTTTCCTGAGAAGATCGGGAGTTTCTGTCCGCGTATCAGGGTGGTGAGTCCGTCGATGGCGGAGATGCCTGTATGGATATAGTTCCTCGGATACTCTCTGCGGACAGGGTTCAGCGGGAGCCCGTTTACATCTCTTTTAAGAGTGGAGACGATCGGGCCAAGATCATCGACAGGCTGCCCGATTCCGTTGAAAGTACGCCCCAGCATATCCGGGGAGAGCGCGATCTCCATCGGATGTCCGGTGAGCTTTGTGTGTGTATTTTTCAGGGACATATTTTCAGAGCCTTCAAACACCTGAATGACGGCTTTGTCTTCATAGATTTCTACGATACGTCCGATTTTGTGCTCACTGCCGTCTACGACGAATTCCACGATCTCATCAAAGAATGCATCCTGCACGCCTTCCAGAGCGATCAGAGGTCCGTTGATGCTGCTTAGGCCTAAATATTCAATTGACATAATAATCGGTCCTCCTTATGCGTTTTTCTCCAGTACCCGCTGATAGAATGTATCGATATCGCGGCGGTACTGTGCAAACATTTCCAGCCGGTCGTTGGGCACATCGTATTTGATGGCGATGATACGGTCAAAAATGTTCTCGGATTTCAATACAGACATCGGATGTCCCATTGTAACAAGAGCGCGTGCCTGTTTGTAGAGATACAGGATGGTGTCCATCATAAGGAACTGCTTCTCAAGCGATACGCACGTATCGTCTTTGTGGAACGCGTTCTGCTGCAGAAAACCGAGACGGATCACGCGGGCAATCTCAAGCACCAGTTTCTGGTCGTCCGGAAGCACGTCGCTTCCGATCAGTTTGACGATCTCCAGCAGGCTGCTCTCCTGATTCAGCAGCGCCATCAGACGGTTGCGGTAATCTACAAATTTCGGCGATACATTGTCCTGATACCAGTGGCTTAAGTCGGTCAGATACTCGCTGTAACTGGTGAGCCAGTGGATCGCCGGGAAATGTCTGGAATATGCAAGGCTCTTGTCCAGTCCCCAGAAACAGCGGACAAAACGCTTTGTGTTCTGAGTGACGGGCTCGGAGAAATCGCCTCCCTGCGGGGAGACCGCTCCGATGATAGTGACAGAGCCGTCAGTTCCGTTCAAATTGTGCATCATGCCCGCACGTTCATAAAATGCGGACAGTCTCGACGCCAGATATGCGGGGAAGCCTTCCTCGGCAGGCATCTCCTCAAGACGGCCGGAGAGCTCGCGGAGAGCTTCCGCCCATCGTGAAGTGGAGTCGGCCATGATCGCCACGTCATATCCCATATCGCGGTAATACTCTGCCAGTGTAAGTCCGGTATAGATACTAGCCTCTCTGGCAGCCACAGGCATGTTTGAAGTATTGGCGATCAGAGTGGTTCGGTCCATCAGCGGATTGCCGGTCCTGGGATCGGTCAGTTCACCGAACTCTTCAAGAACCTGAGTCATCTCATTGCCGCGCTCGCCGCATCCGATATAAATGATGATATCAGCATCCGCCCATTTCGCGATCTGATGCTGCGTCATGGTTTTTCCTGTTCCGAAACCGCCCGGGATAGCTGCTGTCCCCCCTTTGGCAATGGGAAACATGGTGTCAATAATACGCTGGCCGGTGATGAGCGGCACGGATGCCGGAAAGCGGTGATGTGTCGGCCGCGGCACACGGATGGGCCAGTGCTGCGTCATGGTCAGATCCTTTGTACTGCCATTGGACAGTTCCAGCGTGATAAGAGGATCGTCAATGGTATATTCACCATCCGGAACAACGTTGACCACCGTTCCTTCTATATCGGGAGGCACCATACATTTGTGCACAATGGCGTGCGTTTCCGGAACTTCTGCTATGATATCACCGCCGTGGAGATACTGCCCCTTTTTAACAGTGATATGAGTCTGCCATTTCTTCTGGCGGTCCAGCGAGTCTACGCTGACACCGCGGGTGATAAAAGCGCCGCCTGAGGAATCCGCAATACGCTCCAGCGGACGTTCGATTCCGTCGAATATGTTGTTCAGGATACCGGGGGCCAGAGTAACAGAGACGGCGCTGCCACTTGCCACGACCTCTTCTCCCGGACGAAGCCCTGTTGTCTCCTCGTATACCTGAACTGTAGTCATATCCTTATCCAGGGCGATGACCTCGCCTACCAGCTTCTGCTCTCCGACATAGACCATCTCGGACATACGGAAGCCGGTGTTCCCTTTCAGGTAGATGACGGGACCGTTAATGCCGTAGATCGTTCCTGTGTTAAGCAATGCCGTCACCTCCTAATAACATAAATTTATCATATTGATTGCGCAGCTGTGTCTTAAATGAATTATCTATAAGTATATTGCGTGAGCGGATTACTGCGCGCACACCGCCTATAAAATCCTCTGAGCTGATTGTAAGGCGGACTCTTGTGGCATCCTCGAGATCGGAACGCTTTTTCTCATCTGAGGGATTGATATAGATCACAACAGGATCTTTGCCGGCAAAATGTACTGCCTGCCGGATACAGCGAATGAGAAAATCATTGTAGGCTTCCGTCTTCATATAATCGTTTACGAGGCATGCCGCCTCCTCAAAAATCTTATCCTTTAATTCCTGCTGGACTTTACCCTGACGGCGTTTGATCTCAAGCTGGGATTTTGCCGCAGCCTGATTCAGGGATAATCTGGCATTAGTCGTTTCTGCCTTGATCCGGGTTTCCGCCTGGCGCAGTGCTTCGGCTTTATGGTCTTCAAATACTTTTTCCAGCGCTTCACGGTGAGAATCGATGATGGCATTCCCTTCAGCGCGGGCCTGCTCCATGGATGCAGACTGCATCTGTGCAAGTTTTTCTTCAAGAGTCAAGAGGAATCCCTCCTTTATAGTTTTAATCCGATGGCCTCGGTAATGTATGACGTGATGAAATCTTTCTTGCGTCCTGTACCGTGACGATCGGGAATCTCGACTAAGAGCGGCATCTTCCGCTCCAGCCGGAATGTGTCGATGATGTCCGGAAATTCTCTTCCGAATTTTTCAGTCAGGAGTACAATGCCCACATTTTTGTCGGTGAGCACGTCTTCGAGCGCTTTTCGAAGTTCTTCCCGTTCATGTACGACAACGCCGTCTACACCTGCGAGACGCATACCTGTGTAGGTGTCAACATTATCGCTTATTAGAAACATTTTCATGATTTGCCTCCAGTTCACCCGTACGATGCAGAAGGGTGCTTTATGCTTGCATAAGGAGCGCGCTTCTGCATCGTACGGAGAGAGCGCCTGTTCATGAACAAAGCTGCGGCGCAGCCGCGGTAAGCACGGCAGTGCGGCTTTGTGAATGGCGCGGGTGAACGATGTTTACAGATTTCCCAGGATCATGAAAGAGATGATCAGTCCGTAGAGGCAGACGCCTTCTGCCAGACCTACGAAGATCAGAGATTTACCGAGTACACTGGAATCTTCACTGATCGCTCCCAGAGCGGCGCTTGCCGCGCTTGCGACTGCGATACCGCCGCCGATACAGGAGAGCCCTGTAACAAGAGCAGCTGCCAGATAACCAAGTCCGGTCGCGAAACCGCTGTCAGCAGTTACAGCCTCAGCCGCCTGTACGTCCGGCCCGCCCAGAAGCATGATCGTGGCGATGGCGAATGCACCGAAGAAGAAAAATGCATTGGTCCCGATGGCGCGTTTATAGCGCTTCTTTGATTTCTCTCCCAGCAGATAGTAGCCGAAAGGTACGATGATGCTTACGATCAAAGCGATGATAAAGATGATTTTGGTTGCTAAAGTCATGGTTGAATCCTCCTGATTTCTTTAGATTTTATTTTTTCGCTTTCTTTGCATTCTTTTTCGTGTATGGATCAAATGCGTGTCCGCTGCCTTTGTAGAAGCGGCTGAACATCTCATAATATTCCAGACGTAGCACCTGTATACCGACGATGAGTCCCTCGAATCCGCAGACGAACAGGTTGCCGAAGATCACGCCGATCCAGTTCGGATTTCCGCTCTCCGCACCTGCAAGCTGCAGGACTACTTCCATGATCGCTGCATGGCTGACTGCGAATGCGCCGATACGGATGAAGGAAATCGTATTGGAGAAGTAACTCAGGAGTGTCTCGAACATCTCGAAAAATCCCTGTACGATAAACATTGCCTTGCCGGTTTCCATTTTATCTGCACGTTTCTGTATGGCTCTTGTGATTGGTTCACGGAATAACATCACGATCAATGGTACACCGAACATTATTGCCATAACGATCCCGCCCGGAAGCGGATTGCCAGTCATGAAGAGTACGATCGTTATTACGACCGCGACATAGAAGACAAGACCGGCTGCACCGTTGGGCTCAAACCATGTAGCTTCGATATCCTTGCTTTTTACAGCGTTGATAATATGAAGGATCATTGCCACAATGATAAGGAACATACCAAATGCCACTGCGACAATAAATACCGTGTTCAGCTTCCCGAGGAAGGGGAGCGTAGTCATATGGTCGATGGGCCGTATCCACAGGGCAGGCAGTACGTCCTCAAATCCGAAGATACTGCCAAACAGGAATCCGAATATAGTGGAGAATACTCCGGCCGAGGCGATGATTCCCGCAAGCGGTGCCTTTTTAAAGTGGTAGATGAGCGCTCCGCCAATGAGGAGCAGAAGCCCCTGTCCCACATCACCGAACATCACGCCGAAAATAAAGGAATACGTAATGCCCACGAATACGGTCGGATCCATTTCATTGTGTGCCGGAAGGCCATACATCTGGACGAACATTTCAAACGGTTTGAACAGTTTCGGATTTTCCAGCTTGGTGGGGGGCTCTCCGAAGTAGGCGTCATGATCGTCTTCGACCACAACGAACACCTTGTCGTCGTCTTCCACTTCCTTCAGGAATTTTTCAACATCATCCTCAGCCATCCAGCCGCAGAGAATGTAGTAATCTTCTTTGTTGTCCTCCATCCGTGCCGCAAGTTTGCGGACATCGAAGTTATTGGAGAGCTCCTCGAGGCGGTTCCTCGCTGCGATCAGCTGGGGCGCACGGTCGGAGAGCATTTCACCGGCCTGTTTATCCAGATCCTCTATCTCAAGGTTTACCCGGGCAATTTCTGCTTCGAGTGACTGGTACGCATATGCCGGAGTACCTTCAAACTCGTCTTTTATTTCGATCCGTTCAAAATGCAGGGAACGGAAGACAGCGTCGACTTTCTGTGCCTCTGCAGGGGAAACAAAATAAGCCCCGTACACAAAACTTTCATCCCGCTCACCCTCAACGAAGATGGCTTTTAGATCTTCCATGAGATATTTCTGCATCTTGTGGTAGAATTCCACGGCAATGCGTCCGAACCGGTAGGTTATATACCGGTAATTCAGCACTTTGTGGAGGTCGCAGTCCACAGGGCGGAAAGGAGCGATAACCTGCTGTTTTGCGCGAAGCTCGTCTATCTTTTTCTTTAACTTTTCCTTCTTCTCCTGAAGTGTCTGGTAGTCTTCGTTTGCCTTTCGCACGAGTTCAAACATATCGTCAAGTCCCATATCCGATGCCGGTTCAACATCGTCGGCGTTGGGCAGATATCCAACAAACTGGTTTGCCTTGGCAAGTGCGTCACGATACGGGTTGATTTCGACGAAAGGTCTTAAGTTGTCTACGGTCTTCAGTTCTGACAGGGCGGATTCGAGCTGTATCTCATAGCGGGAGAGGTACAGGTCGGTCACGCGGTCGATGTCATTCCTCGGACCGGATATGTTGATGAATTTCATTTTAACGATCATTGGGTTTTACCTCCAACGTATGCCAGCGTCTCGCCGGGTGTGAGGCCGTAGCGTACACATTCCATGGCGGTCGTCAGCTTATTGATTTCTTCTTCTTTCAGGAAGAGATAAGTGTTGATCGCGGCAATCGAATAAGGATTGCGCCTGCGGTCTATCGTGTACAAATGATGCAGACAGTCCGCATACATCTGTTCCATGGTAAGATTCTGCCGGAAATTATAATGACGCGCATAGTAAGTCCGCGCAACCGAATTCTCAAATTCTTCCAGTCCCGGTGCATCGACCATCTCCTTGACCTGATCGGTAGAGAGTTTGTAATGGATCGGGATGAGCAGCAGATAAATGTCGGCGGGCTTCATATTATAATATTTCTTT
>DYCJ01000090.1:0-6200 GCA_019418195.1 Clostridiales bacterium
GGGATTCGTCTCTCTGACACGAACGCGAAACTCCTTGATCAGATCCGTAAGACGGGCAATCTCATCACTGTTAAGTTCCCCTGCTTTTCTCTGACGGGGGATCTCAGACAACCGGATCCACAGATCACACAATTTCTTATGGAAAAGACCGATCAGAAACATTTCAGCTGTTTTATCCGGCCGTGTCTGTGCCCGTACTCTCAGAAATGCGTCTGTCTGTGCCTTTGTAAAGTCCGGCATAAAATCCAGCACGGCGTCCGTCTCTTTTTTCTCATAGAGAAGCTTGGACGCGTACCTGCTCACCTGGAATACCGGGATTCCGGATATACCGTAATCTGTCAGCTGGATCTCGCTTGTATCTTTTGCAATACATTCGCCGCCCGACCATATGGAAACCGAACCGTTTGCCCGCACCCCGGCTATACTCTTAAAAAACTTTTCCTCGCATTTAAGTGCCGTTAGTGCCGGAAGTACCGGAAGGATCCTGTGCCCCAGCTTCTTCGCCAGATCGTATCCCGAGCCGTCGGATCCCGTAGTCGGTGCGGCTTTGGATCCGGCACAGAGGATCACACGGTCAGCCCGAACCGGCTCCTGATCTGTCAGAATAGTAAAACCTTTTTTCCCAAGCCGGATCTCCCGACATTCAACGCCTGTCCGGATCTCCACCTTAAGCCTGTCAAGTTCCATGCGGAAAGCATCCAGCACTGCGGAAGCCTGATCTGAATTCGGATAGATATAGCCGTTCCTGTTCTTTGAATATACGCCCAGCTGTAGGAAGAACGAGATCACAGCCTGAGCGTTAAACTTCTCTACGACCTCCCATGGGAACAGCGGATCCTCTGAGTGATAACAGATCGGTTCCTGATGGATATTGGTAAAGTTGCACCTTCCGTTTCCTGTTGAAAGGATCTTCTTTCCTATTCTGTCTTTGTGCTCCAGAAGGATCACGCGGGCTCCTTCAGAAGCCGCTGTCACGGCCGCCATCATACCGGAGGCGCCGCCGCCGATCACTGCAACTGTTCTCATGTCTGTCTCCTTTTCATTTCTGTATCTGTGGCTGGTCTTTTGTCTTTTCTATTAGATCTGACTGCGGACTTTTGCAATATCGATCACGCCCTCATCGATCATACTCTGGAGGGATTTCAGAATACCGAGTTTTGCATGATTCCACGTCAGTCCTCCCTGGAAATATACTGCATACGGCGGTTTGATCGGTCCATCCGCCGAAAGCTCGATAGAGGATCCCTGCACGAACGCACCTGCCGCCATGATCACATCACTGTCATATCCGGGCATCGCCCACGGCTCCGGTGTCACGTAGCTGTCTACCGGCGCCGCCGCCTGTATTCCCTTGCAGAACGCGATGACTCCTTCTGCGTTTCCAAGAGTCACGGCCTGAATAATATCGTGACGGGATTCCCTGCCATCCGGGACAACAGGATAACCCAGTTTCTCATAAATATTTGCTGCGAACACGGCGCCTTTCAGCGCACCGCACACGACAGTAGGCGCTAAGAAGAACCCCTGATAAAAAGACTGCATCACTCCGAGAGATGCCCCTACCTCTTTGCCAAGTCCCGGAGAAGTCAGTCGATAAGCACAGTTCTCGATCAAATCTTCTCTTCCCGCAATATAACCGCCGATCGGCGCAAGTCCGCCTCCCGGATTCTTGATCAAAGAACCGACGATCATATCCGCGCCCACATCACTTGGCTCAATGCGCTCCACAAATTCTCCGTAACAATTATCTACCATGCAGATCACATCCGGTCTTCTTTCCTTAATAAACGCGATCAGCTCTCCGATCTTTTCTACAGAGTAACTTGGCCGGGTCTGATATCCCTTGGATCGCTGGATCGTCACCAGTTTTGTCCGCTCGTTTAATGCCGCCTCGATGGCCGGATAATCAAAATATCCGTCTTCCAGAAGCTCTACCTGACGGTATGTGACTCTGTATTCTGCCAGAGAACCGTTGGACGGCCGGATACCGATCACCTCTTCCAGCGTATCATATGGCTTTCCTACAGGAGAGAGAAGTTCATCTCCCGGACGCAGGTTTGCCGCAAGGGCAATCGCCAGTGCATGAGTTCCGCACGTGATCTGAGGGCGCACCAGTGCCGCCTCCGTATGAAATGTCGATGCATACACGGCTTCCAGTGTATCCCTGCCCATATCATTGTAGCCATATCCGCTGACATAGTTAAAGCAGCCCTCGCTGACACGGTTCTCCTGCATAGCCTTGATCACTTTCAGCTGATTATACTCTGCCGTCTCGTCAAACTCCTGAAAGCGCTTTTTCAGGCTTTCCTCGATCTTCTGACCGTATGTCCAGACATCGGCGGATATACCGAGCTGTTCATACATATATCGTGATTCTGTATTTTCCATCTGTCTCTTCCTCTATATCTATATAATGATGTTTTTCTCTCTTAAATGTCCCAGCATATAGTCCGCAAGTTTCCCCTCATCCTGCCCGATCACAGACTTATCTGCCCAGATCACGTCCCGCTCACGCTTAAACCAGGTAAGCTGACGTTTTGCAAAATGGCGGGTATCCCGCTTGATAATGCGGACTGCTTCATCCAGAGGATATTCACCCTCCAGATATGCATAGAGTTCCTTGTAACCAAGCCCCTGCATTGCCGTGGAATCTTTCCGGACGCCCCGCTCTTTCAGATAACACACTTCATCGAGAAGCCCCTGCTCCATCATAAGATCCACCCGCCGGTCGATCCGCTCATAGAGCCGGCTGCGTTCATCTGTAAGTACAAAATAGGCATAATTATAAGGAGATTCTCTTTGACGCTGCGTCTCGTTATGTTCGGAAATCTTCTTTCCGGTCTGATGATAAAACTCCAGTGCTCGGATGATCCGTTTGATATTACGCGGATGAATTTCCTGCGCAGCTTTTGGGTCTACTGTCTTTAATATTTCATAAAGTTCTGAAGCCCCCTCTTCATCGGACGCCTTCCGCTCCAACTGCCTTCTGTACGACTCGTCTCCGTCATTTTCTGTAAAATCAATATCATAGAGAAGTGCCTGGATATAGAATCCGGTTCCTCCGACCACAAGCGGGATTTTTCCCTTTTTCCATATCCTTTCTGCCGCTTCCTTTGCCATCTGCTGGAAACGCACCACATTAAACTCTTCCTCGGGCTCCAGCACGTTTACAAGATAATGGGGCACACCTTCCATTTCTTCTTTCGTGATCTTTGCAGACCCGATATCCATATGGCGGTATACCTGCATAGAGTCTGCGGATATGATCTCTCCTCCGGTCTCTTTCGCCAGACGGATCGAAAGCGAAGTCTTTCCCACTGCTGTAGGGCCTGCAAGTATGATAAGCGGTTTTCTATCCATAGCTTGATCCTCTCATTTGAGACTTATTACACAATCCTCTTAAATTTCTTTTCCAGTTCTCTCTTCGTCATTGCAATGATCGTCGGCCTTCCGTGAGGGCAGTGATACGGATTGTCCAGTGTAAGCAGCTCTCCGATCAGTGCATCTACTTCCTGTGCCGAGAGGCGGTTATTTCCTTTAACAGCAGCTTTACATGACATAGACGCAACCTTCTCGTCGATCAGCTCCGGCGTCATGGAACTGGAAATACCATCTGCAAGATCGTCGATCATTTCCATCAGAAGTTCTTTTTTCGCGATCCCGAACAGGTTGTCCGGCACAGCCCTGACTGCATACTCCTCGCCCCCAAAAGGTTCGATCTCAAAACCGATACGTGCAAAGCGGTCCATGTTCTCTTTCAGAAGTTCCGCCTCCTGCATGGACAGAGAAAGGATGATCGGCGGGCTTAAATACTGGGATGTGAACTCCCGGGTCTTCATTCCTTTCAGCGTCCGCTCGTAGAGCACTCTCTCATGTGCCGCATGCTGGTCTATGATATAAAGACTGTCCTGATACTGGACGAGCCAGTATGTGTCAAACACCTGCCCGATCAATTTATACTCCGCGCGGACATCCCGCTTCAGGAAGCTTTCCTCAAACAGATCAAGCTGCCGGGGCTTCGACTGCACGGCTTCTTCTGCCTTCGCGGAATCTGCCTCTTTTGTTCGAGATGCTGCTTCTGTCACACGGGGTAGTTCTGTATCATCGCTTTGTCCCTCCGCCTGCCGTGCATTATACACTGCCGCTTCCCGGATACGGTCTGCCTGCTCCTCCTGGCGGTAGATGCCGCTTTTATCAGACACTTCTGCCGAGGACGCCCTGTTGTGGTATGCCATGACGCGCTCCCGCATCTTCCGGATGAAGTAATCCTCATCATGGACTTCTTCTTTGCTTTCCTGGGAAGCTGCATCCTTTTCTCCGCTCCGGGCAGGTACTCCCACTGCAGTCTGAACCACAGGAGACTCCGAAGCTTCTGAATTTTCGTGCTTTCCGGCATCCGGCACAGCCGGCCGGCTCACCGGGCGGGCACCGGCCGGAACATTTCCGGGTGTCCTGGGTTTCAGAAGGAACGGGCTTTCTTTCGCCGTCCGTGCTTCTGCTCCTTTTTTTGCATCAGCTGCCACCGGGTCCGGCACTTCTGCCTGCTGGATCAGTTCCGGCTCCAACAGTCTCCTGTGGACGCCCTCAAATACTGTATTGTAGACGTCCTGCTGGCGCTGGAATCTCAGTTCCATCTTCGTTGGATGGACATTGACATCAATCTGCTCACCGTCCACATGGAAATGAAGTACCGCAAACGGGAACTTGTGCTGCATTGTAAAATCCCGGTATGCATCTTCCAGCGACTTAGAGATCATAGGGCTTTTTACATAACGCCCGTTCACGAAAAAGTTCTCAAAGTTACGGTTTCCCCTTGTGATCACAGGTTTTCCCAGATATCCTGTAATCCTTAACCCGCCTTTTTCATAGTCAATATCCAGAAGATTTGCCGCCACATCGCGGCCGTATACGTTATATATTACATCTTTCAGCTTTCCGCTCCCCGAAGTGCGCAGTTTCTCCTGACCGTTATTCAGGAAAATAAATGCAACCTCCGGATGGGAAAGTGCCAGATGCATGAGCAGATCCTGCACATGCCCTGCCTCTGTCATGGGAGTTTTCAGAAATTTTCTCCTCGCCGGAACATTGTAAAAAAGCTGGCGTACCAGAAATGTTGTTCCATCAGGTGCTCCCGTCTCTTCAATGGAGATTTCTTTTCCTCCTTCAATGACATACCGGGTACCCAGTTCTTCCTCCTCTGTCTTGGTGATCAGCTCTGTCTGTGTCACGGCAGCAATACTGGAGAGGGCCTCTCCCCTGAATCCCAGGGAACTGATATGGGCAAGATCCTCCACGCTGCTTATTTTACTTGTAGAATGACGCAGAAAAGCACTCCTGACTTCTTCATGCGGGATTCCGCATCCATTATCCATAATGCGGATCAGTGAAATGCCGCCGTCTTTTATCTCTACAGTCACCGATGTTGCTCCTGCATCGATCGCATTTTCCACCAGTTCCTTCACGATCGATGCAGGCCGCTCGATCACCTCGCCGGCGGCGATCTTATCGATGGTCACCTGATCCAGTACATGTATATGAGGCATATGTGTCTCCTTTCTGCTCTACCACCTGTTCTTCAGCTTGTTCTGCAGGCGATAAATCGTGTTGAGCGCATCAATGGGCGTCATATTTCCCACGTCCAGATTTTTCAGTTCTTCGAGTACATCGCCGTCTTTCACCGTATCAAACAGTGACATCTGGGCAATATCCACCTCATCGTATTTCTTTACTTTCGGCTTCTTCTTTGATACTTTATCTTTTGTTGCGATCTCGCTGACCCGTGTAGTGATGTCCTCCTCACTGAGCTCTTCAACGATCTCTTTCGCACGGTTGATCACGAGATCAGGTACTCCGGCCAGCTTTGCCACCTGGATACCATAGCTCTTATCTGCACCGCCTTTGACGATCTTCCGGAGAAAGACAATATCATCGCCTTTTTCCTTGACAGCGATACAGTAATTGTTTACGTTTTCGATCTTGCCCTCCAGCTCAGTCAGCTCATGATAGTGGGTGGCAAACAGGGTCTTGGCACCGAGCAGCCGGCTGTCGCTGATATACTCCACTACGGCCCACGCAATCGAAAGACCGTCGAAAGTACTTGTTCCCCTTCCGATCTCATCCAGGATCAGCAGGCTCTTCGACGTCGCGTTTCGCAGGATATTCGCCACTTCTGTCATCTCCACCATAAAAGTACTCTGGCC
>DYCJ01000090.1:6210-8836 GCA_019418195.1 Clostridiales bacterium
TTTTTGCCGGAACAAAGGAGCCCACCTGTGCCATAAGGGCGATCAGAGCAGTCTGGCGCATGTAAGTAGATTTTCCTGCCATATTCGGTCCCGTAATGATAGAAATCCTGTGCTTCTTGTCATCCAGATATGTATCATTTGCGATGAACATATCATTTGGGATCATCCGCTCTACTACCGGATGTCTCCCGTCTTTGATATCGATCACGCCTTTTTCATTGATTTTGGGCCGTACGTAGTTATTCCGCTCGGCTACAAGCGCAAGGGAGGTGAACACATCGAGTGCCGCCACTGCCTTCGCTGTCTGCTGGATCCGCTCCACTTCGGCAGCCACTGTTTCCCTGACTTCCGTATAGAGCTCATATTCCAGGGCGTAAAGCTTATCTTCCGCTCCCAGGATCATATCCTCCAGTTCCTTTAACTCCGGAGTAATGTAACGCTCGGCATTGGCAAGAGTCTGCTTACGGGTATAGTATTCCGGCACCAGGTCCTTATAGGAATTGGTGACTTCAAGATAATAACCGAACACCTTGTTATACTTGATCCTTAAATTCTTGATCCCTGTCTTTTCTTTCTCTTCATCCTCGAGTTTGGCAAGCCAGTCTTTTCCGTCTGACTTGGCACGGCGCAGCTTATCCACCTCTTCATTGTATCCGTCGCGGATAATATTTCCCTCTTTCATTGCGATCGGCGGCTCCTCCCGTATCGCACTGGCGATCAGGGTGCACAGATCCTCAAGGGGATCCAGGTCTTCCGTAATAGACTGCAGTAACCCGCACTGCATATCCTGAAGGATATACCGGATCGGCGGCAGCATCTCCAGAGAAGTACGAAACGCCGTCAGATCCCGCGGGTTAGCAGAACCGTATGTTATCTTCATGATCAGCCGTTCCAGGTCGTAAACGGGCGACAGGTACTCCCTCAGCTCTTCTCTGGATATCGCCTGATCTTTCAGTTCCTGTACAGCATCCAGACGCTTCTCGATCTCTTTTTTATCGATCAGGGGCTGTTCCACATATTTCCGGAGCGTTCTTGCTCCCATAGCCGTCTTTGTCTTATCCAGCACCCAGAGAAGAGACCCTCTCTTCTGCTTCTCCCGGAGCGTCTCACATAATTCCAGATTTCTCCGGGTAGAGCTGTCCAGCATCATGTATTTTCCTGACGCATAAGGTGTAATATGGGTCAGGTTGGACAGGTCATTTTTCTGCGTCTCCAAAAGATACTGCAGCAGTGCTCCCGCACTGATCACCCCGCAGTCATAATCAGCCAGCCCAAGTCCTGCAAATGAGGATACTTTGAAGTGATCCAGAAGTTTCTGTCTGCACACTGCATCGTCAAAATACCATGCATCCAGCGAATAGATCGTGATCCCCAGCCTGTCTTTCATGCCATCCAGATCCATGCCGCTCATGTAGAACGCTTCATTGCAAATGATCTCTGACGGAGAAAAACGATAGATCTCATCCATCAGCTTTGCACTGTTCTCGATCTCGGTCACAAAGTAATCCCCGGTGGTGATATCCGCCACTGAGACTCCGTACCGGTCCGCAATATAGACAATACACATGATATAATTGTTCTTCGACTCGTCAAGCGCCTGAGTATCAAGATTCGTTCCCGGTGTAACGATACGCACCACTTCACGCTTTACGATCCCCTTGGCTGTCTTCGGATCTTCTACCTGCTCACAGATTGCTACTTTATACCCTTTGGATACCAGCTTATTGAGATAACTCTCCACGGCATGATATGGGACGCCGCACATAGGCGCCCGTTCTTCCTGGCCGCAGTTCTTTCCGGTCAGCGTGATCTCCAGTTCCCGTGACGCAGTCAGCGCGTCGTCAAAAAACATCTCATAAAAGTCACCTAGCCGGTAGAACAGAATGCAGTCCTGATACTGGGATTTCGTCTCCATATACTGTTTCATCATTGGTGTTAATTCAGCCACATTCTTACTCCTTTTCTGAACCATGCACTAACATGTATCTTGCCACATGCAGGTATAAATTAAATTTCTGCTGATGTATTATAGCATTTTTGAGAATTCTATTCAACTATAGGAAAATGAATATGGAACTTAGTTTGTGGATTATACTTTTAAGAAAAGTAAGACATGAATAATAAATACAAGAAGGGGCTGCCGCAGCAATCGTGCGGAGCCCCTCTCCAGATTCATATAAATACAATGTTATTCAACTTTTTCCCATCCATTTTTTATCTTCTCACCCATTACCTGAAAAGATTCCAGCCCACTTAACGCATCATAAGTTGTTACGCACGAGGCGCCGGCAGCAGCCGCAAAGTGTAGGGCTTCTTTCCAGTCAATTCCCTTCAGGGCTGAATACAAAAATGCCGCTATACTGACATCACCGGCTCCCATAGCCGATACAACCCTCTCAGGCTTATAACTTCTTTCAAAATACTCCTGACAAGACCAGGAAAGCAAAGAAGTCGACAGTCCACCGCCGATATTTTTTATATGGTTTTGTGTATTCGTTCTGAAATATATCCCACGAGCGCCGCATTTGATTATAACTATCTTTGCTCCCCATTTCATAAGTTTGTCTGCCAGCGGTCTGACATGTTTTTGTATCGATAAAACATCTGTAATATCTTTGTCTTTGCT
>DYCJ01000091.1 GCA_019418195.1 Clostridiales bacterium
CCCTAAATTTTATATCACTGACATCTTTTTCCTCTTTTTTTCTATATCCGCAATACAACCTATATTCCTTTTCTTCCTGAAACGCTGGATTTTTACACATTATTGCATCTTGCAGGATATATGAGACTAAAATTTTGCTTTTACGATATATTTCATCTCTGTTTCCATCTTTGACTGCAGTATTTAAATTTCTTAAAATATTATCACTGATATTTCGACTCAATATGTCATATTGCCGTTCTCTGTCATATATAACTTCAGCTCCATATAAAGAATAGTATGTTTCGATAAAATCAACATTAAATCCAATCGCAACGCCTCTCCCATCATTTGCATATGATCGCCATTGACTCAGGACGTCCTTGTCCTTCGATAAACAAAAAATATAAGGACAGTCCATTTCTTGCAATAAAGTTCTTGAGATATTTTCTATCAAGTTCCAACCTTCTAGTATCGAATTATATACCCCTCTTTTTAAAACGAAATCTTTTACCATTTCTAATAGCCAAATAATTTCAGCCGAGTCGTTCATATTCAATGGATTTCCAAATCTGATGGTTCCTGTTTGCAAAATATTATAAAATGTATCCACAGAGCAATAATGATAATATATTTTATTGTTCTTTTTTTTCATCTAACACCTCTTCTAATAGTCCTTTGTCAGTACAGTTCCAAAATTTTTAGTTGTTCATCGTTCATAGTATAGCCCTTAATTGTAAACTCTTCTGTAATTCCATTCGCCCTTTTTCGAAATCGACCGTTCTCGGAGAATCATCCTTATTTCCAACAGCGATAATCGCCTTTAAATTGTAGTGATTCGTGTGATAGCTTTTTCCATCTGAAACAGTTATTCGAAATTTTCGAATAACTGACATCACTTTTTTTCCTGTGGCAGTAATAAATGTCAGATACTCTGCTACCGAGGAGCACACTATAATTTTTTTTATATTCTTCACCTTTAAATTCAATAGATTTTTATCATTACGAAATATTCCTGGAAAAAGTCACAAAATCATTTTGTCCGCCTAGTATCACCCAGTCCCTTTCGTCCTATTCTGTCCACAAAATCCGAACTAAACAGCACGAAAAAGTACTAAATACACCTCACTTCCCGTCTCCGGCACACTAGGAGACGAAATACTCTACGGCATTGTTTGGGAAAAGTTCCTTGAACTCGCCGTAGAGCTGTGCCGGTGATACCGAGAAAGGGCCGGCACTGCTTTTCCTCATTCCCCTCTATTATTCATTCCATGTTTTTCTACTTTTAAAATATGAATCCGAATTGTATAATATAGCGAATCCTTCACTGAAATAAGGAATATCTTCTTGGCCATCCTTTCTGATTTTCCGTGCCTCGTGACACAAGCCCATCAGAACCTCTACAAAGAATCTGATAATCTGTAACATATATAATTGCCGGTATGGAGCAACTGCCTCCCAGATACCGGTCTCTTTAGAAGCATCTCCTATCCTCTGCAGTACTCCTCCGGTTTCTGTAATATGTCTGACCCATGAAATTTCGCCTAAAAGACTTTCTGCTATTTCTGCATTTTTTCTATTTTATCCTTTTTCCTTTTTGGGCATAATTAGCCTTATATAACTGTGTTACGCTAATTCCTAATATTTCCTTTGTAAACTGTGCCTCGTTTAGTAATGCCACAAATTCTTCACTATAATATCCATCCATATTTTTCCCTCTCTCCCGCTATTATAGCAAAGTATAGAAAGAAAGTATAGAACAAACATTCGATTTTATTCTATTCATTAAAAATGTACTTATTCACCGTAGCATCTAATCCAAAAATAAGACACAGAACATCCCTGCTCTATGTCTTATTCTTATCGCTCACTTTTTCAATTACAGATCCTCTTTGATCTTCCGGATCATTTCCTCATACTCTTCCTCCAAGAGATATGCTTTCTTCCGGATATTCCACTCCCTCCGGCAGCGGATCCCACTCGTTCAGCCCGAGGCGCTGTTTGAACATGGCCTGTTCCAGTGACAGACTCGGTGTGTCTTCTGACAAATATTCGATCAGTTCATCGACACCTTCTCTTGTCACATTATTCACCATGAAGATGCGCTCGCATCCGGCATTGAGCAGCCACTGTCTGACCATCGGAATGTTGGCGTACGGAGAATCGATTTTCGTGATAATACCGATCAGCGGGCGCTGGATGAATGCCCTGCTGCTGTCTCCGAACAGATTAAACGGCTCATCCGCCGCCTGTACGATGGCCACTACATCCGCCTCAAACGAAAAGCAAGCAAGCCCCACGCTGAAGCGTTTGGATTCTGCATACTCTCCCGGGGAGTCGATCGTATCATCCTCTGTGTTTGTATACTGTGTTTTTATATAATGAAGTTCTTCTCCTTTGAGCGCCTGCGTCAGGGAAGTTTTTCCCGCTTCGCTCCTGCCCATCAGAAACATCTTTCTCATGCCGTCACCTTACTTAACTTTCTCTAACTCCTGTGTATCTCACAGGTCTTAAATCCCAGAACCTCGTCGAAGAATCTGACGACTCCCTCCACCGCTGTCTGTACCTCGGCCAGGCCTCCGGTGATAATGAGAGAACCACAGAAACGATCCATAAAACCAATCTCTACATGCGCGCTTTTTGTCGCGGTATCTGCTGCCACTACCACAGCCTCCCAGGGGGTAAATCTCATAAGGCCAATTGATTCCCCTGTATGATCCTCACCTTCATGGACTCCGATATGGAGCGCAAGATTCTGGTAGATCCGTGTGTCGGACGGACTGATTATATGCGCCATACACACTTCTTTCCCGGGTACGCGGACACGCGTCATGCGCAGCTTCTTTCCTTTCAGATGTTCGTAATCATCGTGGAACAGCTTTTCCAGCAGTTCCTCTTTCGTCATTCGAGCCATGGATGCACTTCCTATCTCTTTGTAATGTTGCAGACTACATATCCCAGAGAATCACGGAAGTATTCCACGATTTCTGTCAGTGCTGTCGTAACATCAGAAATCTCGCCTGTTATGATCAGTGTCCCTGTAAAACGGTCTGCAAATCCAAGATAAACGTTTCCGCTCTTGACTGCGATATCAGATGCGATCACGGCAGACTCCGGCGGCGTCATATTCATGATACCGATTGCCGATGAGCGGTAATCCACCTGCGGATTCAACCCCAGTTTCTGATATATGATCGGAGACGGACCGCCCATCACGTGTGCGAACGTGATTTCCTTTCCTGCCACAGTCTCCTGTACGATTCTTATCTGTTCTCCATGATCATTAGCCATTGATTAATTCCTCTCTCTCCTGTGTATCTGCTCTCCAAAGAGCAGTCTGCTCCACTGAAAATCATACTATCATACGTGTCCTCTGTCAAGCTGATATACAACATCCTGTTACCGGTTTATATCTTTTACGATTTTCACAATACGGCTCGTACCGAGACGGTCTGCCCCGAGCGCCAGAAATTTTTCCGCATCTTCCAGAGATGAGATCCCGCCTGCTGCCTTGATCTTCACATCCGGCCCCACATTTTCAGCGAACAGCTTAATATCTTCCAATGTGGCTCCGCCGCTGGAAAATCCGGTGGAAGTCTTGATATAATCTGCTCCGGCCTCTGTCACGATCCGACACATTTTTGCTTTCTCTTCGTCTGTCAACAGACAGGTCTCTATAATAACTTTAAGAATTTTGACTCCACATGCTGCTTTTAGCGTACGGATCTCCTTTTCTATAAGATCATACTTCCTGTCTTTGAGCCATCCGATATTAATGACCATATCAATCTCATCTGCCCCGTTTGCAATGGCATCCTTTGTCTCGAATTCCTTGGCCGCCGTAGTCATATATCCGTTTGGGAATCCGATCACTGTGCAGACAGCAGTCTTTCCGTTCACATAGTCACTGGCCTGCTTTACATAACTTGGCGGAATACAAACCGATGCTGTATGGTATGTAATTCCGTCATCACAGATCTGACGGATTTCATCCCATGTAGCTGTCTGTGCCAAAAGTGTATGGTCTACGTGTGCTAAAATCTCATTTATCTCCATCATCCTCTACCTCATTTCTTTTTTTACCGCCTCTTTACCTGTCCTTCTCCCGGTCGGAACGGATAAGACCGCGAATGGCTTCCACCGCCACCTGAACCGCCATATCGGTGTCGTGTACGACCGGATTATCCAGTCCCAGCTTCTCCCGTTCCTGATTTGCAAGGACAAGGAAACAAGAGCCGACTCTCACTTTGAGGCAGCTTGCAACCACAAACAGCGCTGCTGACTCCATTTCTGAAGCAAGACATCCGAGACGTTTCCATGCCTCCCACTTATTCAGCAGTTCATAGCTCACCGGCTTTACTTCCGGTTCATGCTGCCCGTAAAAGGAATCCTTGCACTGTACGACGCCTGTGTGATACGGATAGCCTTTTTGTTCTGCCGCATCGGCCAGAGCGTTCGTCACTTTCAGATCCGGTACCGCAGGGAATTCGATGGGCGCATATTCCCGGCTTGTCCCCTCCATACGGATTGCGCCCGTGGCGATCACGATATCACCGCTCTTTACCTCCGGCTGCATTCCGCCGCACGTTCCGATTCTGACAAATGTATCTGCTCCGCAGCGGTACAGTTCTTCCATTGCGATCGAAGCAGACGGACCGCCAATCCCCGTGGATGTCACACTGACCTTTTCTCCATCCATAGTTCCGGTATATGTAATGAATTCCCGATTATCAGCGATCAGGACAGGATCATCAAAATATTTTGCGATCTTTGCACACCTCTTGGGGTCTCCCGGCATGATCACGTATCGTCCCACTTCTCCTTTTGCCACCTGTATATGGTACTGCCTGCTGGCATCTTCCGAATAATTCTTCATCCTGTGTCCTCCTCTCCCTTTCAAGTCATTTACAGATCAGCGCTGTTTCTCTGCGCCTGGCTGCATACTTTGCCTATACCAGTATGGTATCACATTCCGGTATAAAATGCACGGGTAACGGCGGCGATATTCCCGTAGAGTTCACACTGCAGCGAGTAGAACAGATTGCCGACAACGGGCTGTATCTGAACTATCTTGCAAATAACATATAAAGAAAGCCGAGTTCCCTCTTTTCAGGGGTTCTCGGCTTTCTTTCATCTTATTTCAGCATTATTTCATTACGATATTCACGATCTTCTTCGGCACATAGATCTCTTTGATCACATTCCCTGTCAGCTTGTCAGCAACAGCCTCTTTTCCGGCTGCGATCGCCTCGTCTTTTGTCGCCTCGGCGGAAATACTGATGACAGCTTTTGTCTTGCCGTTGATCTGTACCGGGATCTCGATCTCGTCGTCCTTCATCTCATTCTCATCATAGGTCGGCCAGCCTGCCTTGAAGACAGTCTCATTGTGGCCAAGCTGTTCCCACATTTCCTCCGCGAAATGTGGTGCAAACGGGGAGATGAGCACTGCGATAGTCTCCAGCGTCTCTTTGTCAATGCCGCCCTCTTTCTTGGCAACTTCAATAAACTTGTTGTTGTACTCCATGAAACCGGAGATAACAGTATTCAGGCTGAAGCTCTCCAGACGGCTTGTGATATCGTAAACCATCTTATGACGGAGTTTGATCATCTCTTTCGTAGCCTTGATATCTTCGTCCTTGCTGTCCTGGAGCAGATTCCAGAGACGTTTCAGGAAACGGTTGACGCCGTCGATACCGCGGTCATCCCACTCGGCATCCAGCTCCGGCGGGCCTACGAAGAGTTCATACATTCTCAGGGAGTCGCAGCCGTAATCGCGTACAAGGTCATCCGGCGAAACTACATTTCCTTTGGACTTACTCATCTTGATCCCATTCTTTCCTGTGATCATTCCCTGGTTGAACAGCTTGTGGAACGGCTCGTCAAAGTCGATCACACCGATGTCATACAGGAACTTTGTATAGAATCTGGAGTACAGAAGATGCAGTACCGCGTGCTCCACGCCGCCGATATACATATCTACCGGCAGGTATTTGTCCGCCTTTTCTCTGGAAACCAGTTCTTTATTATTGTGATTGTCCACATAGCGCAGGAAATACCATGAAGATCCTGCCCACTGAGGCATTGTATTCGTCTCTCTCTTGGCCGGTTTTCCACATACCGGGCATGTACAGTTTACCCATTCGTCAATCGCCGCAAGCGGTGATTCTCCGGTTCCTGTCGGCTCGTAGGACTCTACGTCCGGGAGTGTAAGCGGAAGTTCTTCCTCCGGCACCGGCACACATCCGCAGTCCGGACAGTGAATGATCGGGATTGGCTCGCCCCAGTAACGCTGACGGGAGAATACCCAGTCGCGGAGCTTATAATTCACTGTCGCACGTCCCAGTCCTCTCTCCTCGATGATGTGCGGGGCTTCTTTTTTCAGCACGGCTGACTCCATGCCGTTCCACTCGCCGGAGTTGATCATTGTTCCGGCGGCCTCTGTATATGCCTCTGTCATATTCTCGATCTCTTTGCCGTCTTTCGCGATGACCTGAACGATCGGAATATCAAACTTCTTTGCAAACTCAAAGTCACGGTCGTCATGAGCCGGCACGCACATGATGGCTCCTGTACCGTAATCGGCAAGCACATAATCGGACAGCCAGATCGGCGTCTTTGCTCCGTTTAACGGGTTGATCGCATAGCTTCCCGTAAATACACCTGTCTTCTCTTTGTCCTGCATACGGTCTACGTTTGATTTCATGGACGCTTCGTAGATGTATTTCTCTACCGCGTCTTTTGTCCCCGGTGTGGCGAGAGATTTCGCAAGCTCGTGCTCCGGTGCAAGTACCATAAATGTTGCGCCGTAAAGCGTATCCGGTCTTGTCGTATATACCGTGATCTTCTCATCTCTTCCCTCAACCGGGAAATCAACCTCAGCGCCGTAGGATTTTCCGATCCAGTCTGTCTGCATCTTCTTAACTTTCTCCGGCCAGTCCAGCTTATCCAGGTCGTTTAACAGACGGTCTGCGTACTTTGTGATACGGAGCATCCACTGACGGAGATTTTTCTTCGTCACTTCCGCGCCGCAGCGCTCGCATTTACCGTTTACAACTTCCTCGTTTGCAAGACCTGTCTTACAGGACGGGCACCAGTTGATCGGGAACTCTTTCTCATATGCAAGGCCGGCCTTGAACATTTTTACGAAAATCCACTGTGTCCATTTGTAGAAATTCGGATCCGTTGTGTTTACTTCCATATCCCAGTCATAAAGCGCTGCGATATCATTGATCTGCTTCTTAATGTTTGCCACGTTCTCAGCTGTGGATTTTGCCGGGTGAACGCCCATCTTGATGGCATAGTTCTCAGCCGGAAGTCCGAAAGCATCCCATCCCATCGGATGGATGATATAGTAACCCTGCTGAAGTTTATAACGGCTCCACACATCGGAGATCACATAGCCTCTCCAGTGTCCCACATGAAGTCCGTTTCCTGACGGATACGGGAACATATCAAGGCAGTAATATTTCTCTTTCTCTTTTCCGCTGTCATCCACTTTCGGATTGACCGGATTCTCTTCCCATTTCTCACGCCATTTTTTCTCAATTGCTCTGTGGTTGTACACGATCTTTGTACCCATCTGACGATTCCTCTCTTTCATACATTAGTTGATAAAGAAAGCCTTTTCTTCTCATATCAAGAGACGAAAAGGCTTATTTTCCGTGGTACCACTCTCATTCATCTGACCGAAATCTGATGCACTCATTGATTCTGTAACGGGAATTCCCGCTTCTGCCTACTTATACCACTTGGCGAGGTATTTTCGAGCCTAGTGGTAAAGTACAACCTGCCGGCTTGGCGAGGTGTTTTCGAGCCTAGCGGCATGGTTGTTTCCATTTATAATTTCAGCAGAAGGACTCCGAGACCAGTTCAGAGTTTACGCTGCTGCCTCTCACCTTCCGGCAGCTCTCTGAAAACGATACGCTCCTACTACTTCTCTTCTAAGTCTTTGCAATATACTCAACCATTATAAAAAGAACAATAAAATAAGTCAAGAGGTTTCTGATCCAGATTCTCAGGATGTGCCGGAAAAGGCAGAATTTACATTCCGCGCTTCACTTTTGCTTCCCACGGCACAATCTCACCGCTCTCCAGACTTTTTTTCACATCAATGATCCGCTGATTGGACGATCCGCGGAACACCAGCCTGATGTCTTTCAACGCTTCCACGAATCTCCCGTCCACAAGCACATCTATCATGGACAGCATCTCGTCCGTATGTTCACATCTTGCACGGCTTTCGCTGAGCAGTTCTCTGTCATAGAGATAACCGGTATAGCACCAGATATTTTTCTCCGGATACCGCTCTTTCACTTTCCTTAAGAGCTGTACAAGCACCTTCTGGTTCTGTGGCTCAAACGGCTCTCCTCCAAGCAGCGACAGACCATTTACATATCCCGGTGAAAGTGCATCCAGAATTTCTTTTTCCGTCTTATCTGTATACTCATTTCCATAGCTGAAGTCCCATGTATCCTGATTAAAACACCCCGGACAGTGATGGGTACAGCCTGAAACGAAGAGGGAGACTCTGACTCCCTCTCCGTTAGCGATATCACATTTTTTAATTTCTCCGTAGTGCATATTTTCTCCCGTCTATTTCACATATTCACTATGCCAGATAGTAACAGTTCAGCCTTCTGACACCAGATGCTGAACTGTTATTACAAATGCAGTACTCTTTCTTTGATCTCCTGCGTCCTTCCCTGATTCCAGAACTGAGTTCCGATATAGCCGCAGGTACGTCTCGCCACATTCAGCT
>DYCJ01000092.1:0-3093 GCA_019418195.1 Clostridiales bacterium
ACGCTCCTGCTTACTCCATTCTCCCCAGCATAGCTGGGGGATTAGGCTTTTCATTAAATTTCATGGCTGGTTCCTCCTGCAATATTTGATTTAATATGGATTATACCAACTTATCCCGCTTCACTTTGTAATAATTTTAGATTTCCTGTAATTATTACGTCTCTTTTCCTTCCGGGCCCTGATTTTATTGACAGTGTCAAAACAGTCGATTACAATTCTCTATGTAATTGATACCGATATTCTATACTTTATGCTGCTCTGACCGGCAGCGGAATGGAGACCATATGAAAAAAAGAACAATCATTATCTCAGCCGTAATACTGATCATACTCTGTATCGGAGCATTTCTTTTATATCAAAAATTTGCGCCCCGGACTTACAGCGGTGAAAAAAATGTTTCAGTCACAGTCATCCACGGCGACAAAACAGAAAAAACATTTACATACCACACCGATGCGGAATATCTCGGAACAGTCCTTAAAGAAAACGGACTGGTTCAGGGAGAAGATGGTGATTACGGACTTTTTATCACAGAGGCGGACGGTGAACCGGCCGACACCTCGCTCCAGCAGTGGTGGTGTATCACAAAAGGCGGAGAAACAGTTAATACCTCTGCAGACCAGACTCCTGTCCAGGACAATGATAAATTCGAACTCACTTTAAAAGAGGGATACTAATGTCGAAAACAAAGACTCATGAACTGATACTGATGGGCATGCTTACCGGAATCCTTTTTATGGGCCAGATAATTTTGGCCTTTCTCCCCAATGTCGAAATCGTAACTCTGCTTATTCTGCTATACACTTTGATATTCGGCAGAAGAGTGTTCCTTATCATTTACGTTTTCGTACTGATGGAAGGAATTTTTTACGGCTTCGGACTCTGGTGGATAAATTATCTCTATGTCTGGAGTATCCTGGCTGTAGTCGTGCTGTTCTTTAAACAGCAGCGCAGTCCTCTGTTCTGGAGTATAATCACAGGCTTCTTCGGACTAGCTTTTGGCGCGCTCTGCGCGCTGCCGTACTTTTTTATCGGTGGTCCCGCGGCGGCTTTCAGTTACTGGATCACAGGGATTCCCTATGATATCCCTCACTGTATCAGCAACACAGTCCTCTGCCTTGTCCTTTTCAAGCCTTCTTACTATATCCTGAGCCGGCTGCATATGCGTATTGTGTAGTAACGCCCCGTCTTTCAGCTCCTGCCGAAATATTTCTCATACAGACGCCGCACTTCCCCGGTATCCGCAAACTGCTCCTCAGGATCGAGCAGCTTCTTCAGATACTCTTTCTGCCCGTCGGTAAGCGGCAGCTCCTCATACCATGGCCGGTCGCCTTTCCCCTCGTATCCGGAATACAATAAATACAAAATTACATTTGCCACACGCGCGTAATCCAGACTAAATCTGACTGCTTTGCCGTCTGCATACCTGGCAAGTCCAAAGTCCAGTAAAGATATCTTTTCCCCGTCATCCGTTACATTTGCCGGACTTATATCACCGTGCACGACATTTCTGCCGTGCAGATATTCCAGCACCTCAAATATCTGAGAGCCTGTCCGGTATATTTCCGCAGGAGTAAATACCTTCTTTTTTTCAAACAGCCACTGTTCCAGTGTAAGACCTTCCTTATATTCGAGGACAAAATAATACCCTTTCCGGTTATTGATCACTCCCAGAAGCTCCGGGATCGCCGGATGTTTCAGGCCTGAGAGGATCACCGCCTCGTAATGGTTTGCATGCCTGTTCTTTCTCCACATATGCGGACGGAATCTCTTGAGTATCACTTTATTCCCGTCAGGATCAAAGGCCAGAAAGCATACACCGTAGCGCCCTTTCCCTATGCAGGACGCTACGGTGTAATCTCCGATCTTTTTTCTTGTTTTTGCCCGGCGCATCACTGTACTTTACTTCCGCATTCGGAGCAGAATTTTGCTCCCGCCGGCAGCGGCTTTCCGCAGTTCGGGCAGAATACTGCGTTAGATGACATCCGCTCTCCGCAGGAAAGGCAGAACTTTGCTCCTGACGGAACAGATGCTCCGCACTTCGGGCATACTGCCTGACCGCCCGCAGCCGGTGTATTTGGCTGAAACGCGCCCTGACCGCCCGCCGGATTCTGCTGATATCCCTGGTTTGGATGCCCCTGATTCGGGTATCCCTGGTTTGGATACCTCTGATTGGGATAGCCGTATCCACTGTAGCTTCCAGACCCTGAGAAGCTGCCCATTCCCGGTATCATCCCGAACAGCCCCTTCTTTTTGTAATGTCTTCCGCCCATATTGGGGTCAGGATAGCGTCTTCTGCTGCTTGAACCTGAAAAGAATCCACTCATACACTGATATCCTCCTGTCTGGTAGTTGGTTACGGCTAATATAACGTAACTACCGGTCCCTGACAAGGGAAGTTAAGAAAATAACAGAATTTTCACAGTTTCTTTACATATGCTGCTGTCCGCTATCCTCTTCTCTTACGTATGATAATAACAGTCGTTGTTCCACCAATAAGAACTGCGGCGGCAAGAACTGTGATCCAGAGCACAGCCGATGTATCATCACCTGTCTGCACTGTTTTTGAATCTGCAGCGCTATTTCCGGAACTTCCGGTATTCTGCTGTCCGTTTCCTGTCAGCTGGGCATTGCCGTCTGTCTGGCTGCCATTCTGCTGGCCGCCGCTGCCCGGTGTCGGATTCTGTCCGCCTTCGCCCGGATTGCCTCCCTGACCGGGAGCCGCCTCGCAGACTGCACTGATCTCAATATTTCCTGTCACGGATTCACCTGAAATTATCAAATCTCCGGTTTCAGGATCGTAAGTATAATCAGCTGCTCTGAAGATGCCTCCTGCAGGCAATTCCTTTCCTGCTGCTTTTACTGTAATCTGCTCCGGAAGCTGATATCCGTCTGCTGCCACGATCTTTCCCGTATAGTCCTGACCTGCTGTGGCACTTTCCGGGCCCTCGAAGCTTCCGTTCTGAATGGATACTGTAACTTCGTAATTCTCTGGTACCGGCTGTTCTCCTTCTTCTGCAGGAAGGATCTCGGAGCGGTCGCGTACTCTCAGACGGTTGCCCTCCGCGTCATGGGAAACAAAGCCCACAGCAC
>DYCJ01000092.1:3103-8660 GCA_019418195.1 Clostridiales bacterium
CCACAGCACTGATATAAGTTCCATCCTGTACGAACTCTTCCAGAGCCTGTGACGTCTCGTCGGAATATCCGATATAGCCGTCAATGAATACCCGGCAGCTCTCGCCGCTGTCATCCTGGACCGTAATGCTCTCCACAATGCCTCCTGCAAGTGTAAAGTCAACAACCTTTCCTTTCACCCGCACAATTCTTCCGAAATTGGTATCATAGTCATTTGCTTCTTTTGTCGTCACATCTGTGATCACTACGTCCTTACTGCCTTCCAGTACAGTCACGGAAATAGCTGACAGTTGTTTGTCCCCGATGTACTCGCTGACAGATCCGGTCACCTGTACCTGGTCTCCCCGGCGGATATTGCTGTCGTCAATTGGGAATACGTTGATTCCGTTGCCTTCCTCGTCCTGAATGTAGATGGTATTGAAGAATGCATTTCCGCTCTCGGCTGTTCCGTTTGCCACGGTTCCGATCACAGTGAACACTTCTCCGTCCTGACCTGCACGCGCCTCCTGGATGGTGCTGATCTCAGGCTCGACTTTTACATCACTCAGGAGATTCTGTGCCATGATGCCGTTAGCATAAGATACCTGATCTTCTGCTGACACTTCAAAGTTGGAGCAGAATACGGTGCCGCACGCATAGACACGTCCGCTTCCCACAGCTTCTGTAGCCATGGATACAACTTCACCCTTCGGCACAACCGCAGTGGACGCATCGTAGGGTGCGCTGTAGCTCAGTACCGGTTTGTCATGCCCCTGAGCCGGAGCCTTGCTGTTGATGGAGTAGGTCGTATCATGTCCATATACAATCGCTTCACCCTCTCCTACACTGACAGAACATCCGGAGTAGGAACTGTATGTAAGTCCGGATTCCGCTACGCCTTCCAGAATGCTCTGGACTGCCGGGTCTGTGCTGTCATAGTTGAAATCGTCAAAATACAGTCTGTACGGCTGTCCGCCGTTTTCATCCTGATCGATCAGCTCGTCGTCATTGATCCGCATAGTCGATCCCATGCCTTCCAACAGTTTGTTTGCCTGCTCGTAGGATGTATAGGGAAGTCCGCTGTTAGCGTCCTGATAATCTGCCAGACCGCATACTACAACGGTTCCGCCGCCGTTTACATAATCGCTGACTACTCTTACAAACTCATCCTCGAATACGCTGGGCTGAGCCTCTCCGGTATAATCGCTTGTATATTTCAGCGGTGCGGAGATCACGAAGAGAGATACATCCTGCAGCATCTCCGAAGTTACTTCCTCACCCGGCTGTACGATCTTCACCTGGATATTGTCCGAAGTTCCCATATTGATAAAATTGGTCATATTTCCGGAATAGTATCCGTTTACATAATCATTGTAATGAGTTCCGTCTATCAGCACTTTTGTGGCAATGGACGGATCGGAGACGCTCAGCTTGAGCACATCCGTAAAGGTATATTCTTCTCCCCCGATCAGGGCTTTCAGTTCGGCGTTGATATTGAATCCGCCTGCCTGGTCTGCAGTGTACGGGAAAGAATACGTAAAGGAGCCTCTTGCACCGATCACACCGTTATCCCCGATCTGTGATACATCCGCTGTGTGGAACGGCTCTGTCTGTCCTTCCATTGTATATGTCAGGGATTCCACTGTCATATCGTCACTCAGGTTGTTGAAGATCTGACTGGAGATGTTGATATCGTCTCCTTTGATCGGCATAGCCACATCGCTGGATGTATTGGAGATTCCTGCATTTACGCTCTCGCCCGTCCACACCGGCGCGGTCACTGCGATCTGCTTGTCGGCCTGAGTAATTCTCAGATAATAATATCCGTAACCTGTGGAAAGATTATTAAATTCTACTGTCGCGCTGCCGCCTGTAAATGTCTTCTCCGCCAGCGTCTGTCCTCCGTTTACGATGACCTCCACTTTCGTCTCACCGGTAGTGTCCGTCGGGTCGGATATTTCCGCTTTGATATTGATCTCATCCTGCTCGTCAAGGATCGACCCCATTGCATTTCCGTTCAGGGAATACAGGATGGACAGATCGTTGTCCTCTGTAGCGTATACGCGGTAGTTCTTCATCGCGTCGTAAATCGCATCCTCGGAAAGTCCGTCGGAGAGCACAACGCTTCTTGCCGTGTTGGAGTCGCCCCAGTTGCCTTTGTGGTTGTCCTGATTGTTGGTCGGCGCCACATGCCATCCCTTGTCAAGGGCTCTTGTGTAATAGCTGTAGGACGGGAAATATCCCGAGCTTCCAATGGCTCCCTCACCGTTGCCCACTTCGATCAGCGTGATCTGATTGTCTATCACCGGATCATACAGTGCAAAATCCATGAAATCACCGAACGTATCTCCCGGATGGTTGAACTGAGAGATCGTCTCCGGATTCTCATTCAGGGTATTGTAGTAAGCTTCCAGTACTTCATAGTTATCGCCTTTTCTGTAAGGCTCTGCGTTTCTGTTTTCAAATCCTTCGGAATTAAATGTATTGATATGTCCCGGTGCTCCGCCGGACCATGTCATTTCAAATCCGTAGATACCTACGAAATCGCCTTCCTGTGCTGTAATGGCTCTTGCGCCCTCACGTCCCTCTCTCCAGGAAGCATTTACTTCTTCGGCATTCTCGTCGCCCAGATGAGTTGTGCCTGCACTGGGAAGTCCGCTCTGTCCCTCAAAGGAGTTGGAGTGGTCTGTCAGTGCAAGGAAATCAAGGTTCTCTACATTTGCCGCGTGCTCGAACGCCTGCTCCACTGTACCGGTTCCGTCAGAAAGGTTTGTATGCGCATGTAACTGTCCGAAATACAGGCCGTAATCCTCGATCATCATAGGCGCTTTATATGTAAAAGTATAGATCTCACCGGTCTGTGCTTCCGCATCTCCATTCTGGGGAATGTAAGCCAGCGCTTTTACGATGATCGGCTTATCTTTCTCCGGTGTGGCTGCGATTTCCAACGGCTCCGTATAGAGCTGCTCAGCATTTCCCGCCTCCGGATCCGCCGGCTCTGTTCCGTCAGTATTCATTGTGTAATAAATTTCTGCACCGTCCGCAGCTTCCAGACTGATCTTCTGTCCTTCCACCACGCTGGCGCCGCTCTTCGGAGATGCCCCCACCTCAAGGCCTTCTACTGCCGAAGGCTCGTCAGAACCGCCGGGAACATCGGTCACTTTATAGAAGGCCAGCGCGAACATGCCCTCACTGCCCTCTGCGATGTTGTAGTATGCGCTCCAGTTTCCATTGCTGTCATACCACTCCATATATGCATTACGGACCGTATTCTTCACATAATAAAGTCCGTTTCCTGCGTCCTCAAGAACCCATTTGTCGTTTTTCTCACCCAGCGGCATGCTGGAATAACTGTCGCCCATGCCAATACTCTGACCGTCATGAGAAAAGCTGTATGTTCCGTCTCCGTTATCTTTTACAGTCCAGACATCCCTATCTGTATACCCGGAAAGTGTGCCATCGCTGTTTGCTGTCACATCTGTGCCTTTGTTGTAGAAACCGTTGTAGTCAGCGGAAAGGGCTTTGTTATATGCCGGCGCGTAGATCACAACCTGGTCCCCGTCTTCAGGCAGGGTTCCAGCTTCACCGCTGTCGGAAACAGTGTACTGCAGTGTCTGCACCGCGCTGTACACACCGTCCAGTACTGCCACGGCTTTCAGAGTACAGTCTTCCATAATTGCTGGCATATTGTCCGCACTGTAGAGTTCTCTTGCATCGTTTTCTTCATCTGCAGGATCACTTCCGTCCAGTGTGAAATAAATCTGTGCTCCGGATGTGGATGTAGTCAGTGTAACTGCTGTTCCGGAAGCCACATTTCCCGCCTGAGGAGCCGCCTGGGGCGCTGCTACCGTGCCTTCAGATGTACCGCCGGATTCTTCTTTGTACAGTGTGAATTCTGAAGGATATCCATTGGGATTTCCACTTACCGTTGTAGTCTTGTAAGCCCGGAACTTGTTCTGACTGCTTCTGTTGCTTGCCAGGACAACCGTGTCATCTCCCTGACCGCTGAATGTGAACTTTCCGTCAGTGCATTCCCATTTCCACTGATACTCTGTAGCGGAAACACGAATTCCGTTTTCATTCCCCCCCTTTGGTACAAGAAACTTCCCGTCCATATCTTTGATCGTAGCAGTATCTGCCGTAACAGCGATCTCCCAGACAGTCTCATCTGCCGGAGCGGACACCGTATCTCCCAGCGCTGTTCCAAGTTCATCTGCCGGCAGCCATGTGCCGTCAATTTTCTGCGGCGCATATCCGGTATCTGTGACCATGACATAACGGCCCGTGGTAAAATCCTGCTCTTCAGCAATCTTCCCGAAGGAAGTCTCTGCCGCCGAGGCGATCTGAGCCGGCAGCATGGACACAGCCATCAGAGCCGCCATACACAAGGCAGTCAGTCTTGCCCCCATTGCCGCTTTTCCTTTCTTTTTCATCTTCATCCTCCTGTTCTGCAAAATAAATGTGTAGCTGCGGCGCCGTTTTATTTCCGGCGCCATCTATATTAAACTCCCGCTCTTTTCCTGTGCGCCATAAGCCTTGCGCTGATAAAAGCCACGAGAGGAACGGTCAGCAGGATTCCAATAGAGCCTGCCACGCTCTGTACCACTTCCAGAGCAATGGAATCCGTATTGATGAGCTGAAGAAACGGAATATTATAAGTCTGCACCAGAATCAGCATATTGAGAGACGAACCGGCAAAAGCCAAAATCAGTGTATTCGCCATAGTTCCCATGGCATCCTTTCCGATCTGCATACCCGAGCGGAACAAGCTTCCCACAGAAGCCTCCGGATTCTGTTCCTTCATTTCCCATACCGATGACGCAATGCCAAGGGCCACATCCATCACTGCACCCAGCGCGGAGATCAGGACACCGCACACAAGAAGGCCGCTGACTTTCAGCCCCTGATCCGCTCCGTACAGGATCAGATTTTCCGCCTCCTGCATATTAAATCCATTCATAGGAGAAAGGGACCCAACCACTGCCGCAGCAATGCCTGACACAAGGACGCCGCCGACACAGCCGCAGACTGCACAGAATGTCTTCTTTGAATATCCGTTTAAGAAGATCAGCCCCGCTGCCGCCGACACAGCCGACACAGCAATGGTTACCGGTATCGCCGGGACGCCACAGAGCAGGCAGGGAATCAGGATAAACCAGATGCAGCCCAGAGTAAGCAGAAGCCCTGCCAGGGCCCCCAGCCCCTTCTTTCCGCCCAGTGTTGCCAGCAGGATAAAGAAAATGAGCAGGAAACCGCCCAGAACAATTCCCCTGTCATAATTAAATACAGAAGCATAGTAGGAGCCGTTTTCATCTGTCATAATCCTCACAATGATCCGGTCTCCCTGCTGGACATCTACATTAAACAATGCACTCATGTAATTCGTCACTGTCATGATCTCGTCTTTGTGATCTCCTGACAGGATCTGTATCTCCAGCTCCTGATCGCCCACGCGCCGGCCTTCTGCATTTTCGAAATCTTCCTGCGCATTATCCGACAGGACCGCCGTCACCTTTGCCGGTGCATAGACCAGTCTTCCGCTGTCTGGCGTTGTTTCTGTCTCTTATACACATCTGACG
>DYCJ01000093.1:0-2526 GCA_019418195.1 Clostridiales bacterium
CTGTAGCACCGGTCAGCACCTGATTTCTCCCCTTTTCCAGTATTGAATAAGTGCCCTCCGGCGTAATCCTCTCGGGAATCGGCTGGCCGGTCACCACATCTGTCTCCAATGCGATACTGCCGTCCACCACATACCACATATGCTGCGCACTCAGATCAACATCTACATAGGTGTCCCCCCAGTCCGGCATGGCATGTGTCGCCGCTGTTCCTCCAATATAGTATTCCGGTTCCCTTTCCAGCGTCTTTCCGTTTTTGATCGCATCCACGATCACGTCATACTCTGCGATCTCGTTGATCGACCATCCATATGTTCCGCCATTTACCGTTGTCTCTCTTCCAGCGGGTGTCGTAAAAGTCCTTGTTGTTCCCATTGTGTCATATTTATCACCGAACTCTTCCAGCCACTCCCTGACTGCATCCTCGCTGATCGTGACCTGCATCTCATCATCCACAGTAAGCCATCCCGAGATAACAGAAGCGTCCACCACTACTTCCTCTGTCATTGGATAGACAATCTTTGCTTTACAGTACTGGTTCATCAGATCACATGCCGCCTGCACCTCGGCAGATCCAGATGTATATGGCGGTTCTGCATAACATTTTTCAGCCTCAAGATCAAGAGAATCCTGAAGATCCTCAAATGCTGATGCGATCCTCTCTTCCAGGATGTCTCTCTGGACAGCCGTGCCGTACTGCTCCGGCTCGATCACATACTGCTCCCCGTCAAACTTGGGATAAGCCGAAACCGCCGGAGTCTGCTCGCCCGTAACTGCCTGCAGCGAGTTGATCTTTTCTGTCAGCATATCCACATCATAAGACACCTCTATCTTTACTTCGTCCGCATTATCCTTGAAAAAAGCTCCAGGCCATAATATAACTTTCTGGCCGCTCAGGATTTCCTCCAAATTTGCTGAGCTTTCATATTTCAGTCCGATATCTGCTCCCGCAATGCTTTCACTGTTTCCGCCAATTTCCTTCAATTCCAGCTCAAACTGTGCGACATCGTCTTTTAGCAGCTGTTCTGCCTGCTGTACCGTTTTCCCCGAAACATCATGCCCGTTTATCTCCGTATTAAAAAGATAATGACTTCTGAAATAAAAAGCAATCCCCAGGTATACAAGCACAATTGCCGCCAGACAGCCCGCTGCTATGTACAGGATCTTCCTAAGCTTTCCCTTCTTTTCCATTCTTCCGCCCTCATTTCCTGTTTTTTACTGAACACAGTGTCATATCCCTATCTTATAAAGATATGGCCGATAATTCAAGCAAATTTATACAAAAATGGGAATACAAGCACTCATACAAACCGGAAGAAGTCGGAACTTTGTCGACAAAGTTTACCCTTTCGAATAATTTTTCTGTATTTTTTGAGATTACCAGAGAGTCGCTTCCGGTTAGATGAATGTAGAAAATCAGTCGGATACAGCCCTGTTGATGAACCTTACGGGACGGGCAGGGATACGTGAGTCAACACACTATATCCGATTGATTTTCGGACGCTTTACCATAGGATGTCTCTCCGACAAACACAAATCTTACTCTCCAAACCGGATCTTCTTATATGCTTTGATCTCCTCCACACATTTCTCAAATCCGAGTTTTCCGCTGTCCAGGCACAGATCATAGTTTCTCGCATCCGCCCACTCATGGCCTGTATGATAGCGGTAAAAATCTCCTCTGTATGCATCGGTCTTCTCAATGAACTTCTGCATTTCTTTCTCTGTCATGCTGTGCCGTTCCATAGCTCTGTCCAGGCAAAACTTTTTGTCTGCATGGATGAATACACTCATTACATTCGGATAATCCTGCAGCACATAATCAGCACATCTTCCAACAATGACACAGGATTCTTTTGCAGCCAGATCCTTGATTATCTTTGCCTGATAGTTAAACAGATTATCATCTGACGTAAATCCTTTGTCTTCCGGCGGAAGGAGTTCTCCATCGTAAGGACGGTTCAGGATGCGGAACCAGCCTGCATGGCGGATTTTCTCATCCGACATGCCGAAGAGACGCTCATTAATGCCGCTGTCCTCCGATGCCATCCTCAGGATTTCACGGCTGTAGCAGTTTATTCCTAAGTCTTTCGCGAGCATCGCACCGATCGTCTTTCCCCCGCTTCCGTACTGTCTTGAGATTGTAATGACAATATTTTTCATAAAGATGCACCTCCTCAAATCTTAAACATTCACATATAATAAATGTTACTCGTCGGGATAAATGTCACTCGCCCAGATAAGCTTTCTTGATTGAATCGTCCTCCAGAAGATCTTTTGCATTTCCTTCAAGCACGATCTTTCCTGTCTCGAGCACGTAGGCTCTGTCCGCGATCGCAAGAGCCTTTTTCGCATTCTGCTCCACGAGGAGGACTGTAGTCCCACTCTCGCTTACAGCGCGGATAATATCAAAGATTTCGTTGACCAGGATTGGTGAGAGACCCATGGACGGTTCGTCCATCAGGATGATCTTCGGTTTTGACATAAGCGCACGCCCCATGGCAAGCATCTGCTGCTCACCGCCGCTC
>DYCJ01000093.1:2536-8592 GCA_019418195.1 Clostridiales bacterium
CGTTTGTACACATTTGCCAGGCTCTCTTCAATCTCACTCTTGTCTTTTCGCGTGTAAGCTCCCATCCTCAGATTTTCATATACGCTCAGCTCGGCAAACACACGCCGTCCTTCCGGGACATGTGCCATTCCCATAGAAACGATCTTATGGGCAGGCACTTTTGTGATATCTTTGCCTTCAAAGATCACATGACCTTTTTTTGGGGAAATAAGCCCTGTGATCGTATGGAGAGTTGTTGTTTTTCCCGCACCGTTGGCGCCGATCAATGCAATAACCTCTCCTTTATTTACTTCAAATGAAATGCCTTTGATTGCCTGGATAACTCCGTAATATACTTCCAGATCTTTGACTTCAAGCATTGCCATAACCAGTTTCCTCCTATTCTCCAAGATATGCTGTGATGACCTGCGGATCGTTCAGTACCTCCGATGTACTGCCCTGACAGAGCACCTCACCAAAGTTCAGTACTGTCAATTTCTCACAGATTCCGCTTACCAGTTTCATATCATGTTCGATCAGGAGGATCGTCATGTGGAATTCCTCACGCACAAAGCGGATCATATCCATCAGCTCTCCCGTCTCATTCGGGTTCATTCCGGCAGCCGGCTCATCCAGGAGCAAAAGCTTCGGCTCCGTTGCCAGCGCCCTGGCGATCTCCAGACGTCTCTGCTGTCCGTAAGGAAGATTTGACGCTTTTCTGTGTGCGGCTTCTTCCAGATTAAATACCTTCAGAAGTTCCATGGCCTGCTCATCCATTTCTTTCTCCACTTTTCTGTATCTCGGGAGACGCAGGATTCCCTCAATCGTGGAATAATGATGTTTATTGTGGAGTCCCACCTTTACATTGTCCAGAACACTCAAATCTTTAAAAAGGCGGATATTCTGGAACGTTCTTGCGATACCGGCCTTGCTGATATCGATAGTCTTTTTCCCTGTGATATCTTTCCCGTCCAGGTTCACTTTTCCTGTATCCGGTTTGTACACTCCTGTCAGCAGGTTAAAGACAGTTGTCTTCCCCGCTCCGTTGGGTCCGATCAGCCCGTAAAGTTCTTCTTTTTCAATTGAAATATCAAATGCATTCACCGCACGGAGACCGCCGAATGAAATACCCAGATTTTTTACTTCCAGTAATGCCATTACTTCACAGCCTCCTTTTTCTTTCTGAAGAAAGAGAGATGTTTTTCTCTCCACTCGATCGCTTTCGGCGCCCAGTTAAAGAGCATCATTGCGATCAATACAATTGCATAGATCAACATACGATAATCCTGCAGGCCTCTCAGAAGCTCCGGGAGAAGTGTCAGGATCACGGCTGCAATAATCGAGCCTCTGATATTTCCAATACCGCCCAGCACGACAAATACAAGGATCATGATGGACTGGTTATATCCGAAGTTGTTTGTGTTTGCTGTCAGTGTAGACAGGTTATGCGCATAGAGCACGCCTGCCCCGCCGGCCAGTGCCGCTGAAACGGTAAACGCCATCAGTTTATATTTCGTAATATTGATTCCCACAGACTCTGCCGCGATCCGGTTATCGCGGATTGCCATGATCGCACGTCCGTCTCTGGAATTGATCATGTTGAGCACGATAAACAGAGTGATCAGGATCATGATAAAGCCGATCAGGAATGTAGAATCCTGCGGCGTACCCGTGATTCCCTGAGGACCATTTACAATAACGGTTCCGTCCGGTTCCATATTCAGTCCCATCACATCCTTTGTGGAGAAATGGAATCCGTTGGAATCCTTACCGATAAACAGTACGTTGACAAGGTTCTTGATGATCTCGCCGAATGCAAGTGTAACAATGGCGAGGTAGTCTCCTTTTAAGCGGAGCACAGGGATACCGATGATGATACCGAAAATTGCCGCAACTGCGATGCCGATCAGCATTGCAAGCAAAAAGCGCAGAATTCCGTTCTCGATCACGTCCTTCATGCATTTTGAGAAAAATGCACTTGAAAATGCTCCCACGCACATAAAGCCCGCATGGCCAAGACTCAGTTCCCCAAGGATACCTACTACAAGATTCAGGGAAACTGCCATGATCACATAGATACAGATCGGCACCATGATACCTTCCAGAAGACTGGAGATACTTCCCGTGGCGATCAGTGTCTGCATGATGATAAAAGCAATGATCACCATGCCATATGTGATAAGATTACTTTTTGTATTTTTATTCATTTTCTTCAACATACCGTCCACCTACACTTTCTCCTGAATCTTCTTGCCTAAAAGTCCCGTAGGTTTCACTAAAAGTACGACGATAAGCACTGCAAATACCAGGGCATCTGCCATCTGTGATGTAATATACGCCCTTCCAAAGATCTCGATGATCCCAAGGAGAATTCCGCCGATAAACGCGCCCGGGATCGAACCGATACCGCCGAATACTGCTGCCACAAACGCCTTGATACCAGGCATTGCTCCGGTATACGGTGTTACACTCGGATAGGCTGAGCAGTACAGGACGCCTGCGATTGCTGCCAGGGCAGAACCAATGGCAAATGTCAGGGCGATCGTTCCGTTTACGTTGATTCCCATAAGCTGTGCGGCGCCTTTGTCCTCAGACACTGCACGCATCGCCTGACCGGGTTTTGACTTCTGTACAAATGCCACAAGCACGATCATAATGACAATGCAGACTCCGATCGTGACGATCGTAACACCTGAAATACTGAGCTGTCCTTCCGCCAGCGTGATCCCGCTCCACTTGATAACTGACGGAAAAGTCTTTGCGTTAGAGCCAAAGGCAAGCAGCGCAATATTCTGCAGCAGATAGCTGACACCGATCGCCGTGATCAGCACTGACAGCGATGAAGCTGCATTCCTGAGCGGCTTATATGCAATTCTCTCGATCACGACACCGAGCACGGTACATACGACGATTGCGATCAGCACTGCGATGACCGGCGACAGACCGGCCTGAGTCATGGCAAGCAAAGCCATGTAGGCACCGATCATAATAACATCGCCATGCGCGAAGTTCAGCATTTTCGCAATACCGTACACCATGGTATAACCAAGAGCGATGATCGCATAGACACTTCCCAGACTTAATCCGTTGATTAAATACGATATAAAGCTCATATTCATTCCCTTCCATTCCATACTTTACTATAATATATCAACTGATTATACCACAGGTATACGACAGTAATCAACAAAAAAATCGAGCACACTCGGTTTTTAAACCAACAGTTCAGCCATCTGATGTCAGGAGACAGATTTATGCTCGCATAAGAATCTGGCTGCTGGCAATCAGATGAGCTGAGCGCCCGTTTATGAGCAAAGATGCGGCGCCAGCCGCGGTAAGCACGAAGTGCGGCTTTGCGAATGGCGCGAGCTGAACTGTGGACGCAACGTAAGCACGAAGTGCGGTTTTACGAATGGCGCGGCTGAACTGTGGACGCACAGAAAGCACGATGGTGCGGCTGAACTGCGGGCACAAAAAAAGGCGAGACAGGAAAATCTTACACGTACATTTTCCTGTCTCTCCTTTTTTACTCCTCATCTGTCACTCGCGCGTCTCCCACTTCCGGTAGATTGCTTCCAGCGCATCTACCACTCCGTCGATTCCAAGCAGGCTCGCATTGAACATCATGCTGTTTGCATCAATGCCTCCCCACTCTCTTTTCGTGCGCGCTTCATAATAATTTTTCCTGTCGCGGTCTGTTTTCCTGATCTTGTCGGCTGCCTGCTTTTCATCCAGTTTATAGAGCTTCATGATCCGTCGGATCCGGTCTTCTTTATATGCATAGATAAATGTATTGATACAGTTTGTATAATCTCCGAGAACATAGTCTGCGCATCTTCCTACGAAGATTCCCGGTCCTTCCTCCGCAAGTTTACGGATGATCGCTGACTGCCTCTCATATACCCGGTCTGTCAGCGTTTTTCCTGATTCATCACTGTTCATAAATACGCGATACTCCAGACTGCTTGATGCATAAGCTGAAAGGAATCTCCCCAGGATTGTCTCATCTACCTTTGTCGCATCTTCATTGCTGATACGCAGCTCCTGTGCCGCCATGCGGATCAGATTGTGGTCATACAGCGGAATATCGAGTCTCTCCGCCAGTTTATTTCCGATCTCGTGTCCTCCGCTTCCAAACTGTCTGCCGATCGTGATGATCGTATGCTGCATCATATGTGTCACTCCTCTCTGCGAAGCGCTGCAAGAGCGCTATATTTATCGTACCGGGAATCCTCAGCTGCTGCCCGAATCCCCAGTGTTTTATTCACAGTTAGATTATATCATCATTATGCACAAATTGAACAGTATTCTAAGGATATTTTTGTAAAATTTTCTATCTTTTTTCTTTCCCACTGACAATTGTGTAGTACCCTTTCGAAGTGATCACATACACGATAACATAGAACAGGGCAAATACAAGATAGCAACAGGCAGTCACGATAATGAGCAGGCTCTCTTCGGCTGCCCATATCAGGAGCAGTATCTTGGATATCAGCGGGAATGCAAATGCCAGATGGATCCCGGCCATGACAAGCGGCAGGAAGAACACGGTCAGTACCTGCGAGTTAATGCTCTGCTTTACTTCCTTCCGGGTCATGCCTACTTTCATCAGGATATCAAAACGATCCTGATCTTCATATCCTTCCGAAATCTGTTTGTAATACATGATGAGTATCGTACCAAAAAGGAACACTGCCCCCAGCATCACGCCCAGAAAGAAAAGCCCGCCGTTAATAGCTATGGTATCCGCTCTTCCGCCCGCCTTGGAATCAATATAATAGTGAGGATAATCCACGGTCATCTGTACCCCGTCCGCTCCCACTCCATCCGAAGCAGTCAGTGCGCCGATCCGTTCCAGGATCGTATTATAGATGTCGATCTGTTTCTCATCTTTGCAGTTCAGGTCAAATCCATAGCTCTCTTCTATATAGGCGACCGCTATACTCTCGTCTTCCTTTGCAAGTGAATTTCTGTACTCCTCGATCTGACGGATCACAGACATGTCTTTCACGACAATAAAGTACGCTCCCATTACATTTACCTGAGCGGTTCCCACAGGAAACGGCTGCTTATCCAGAATCTTTACATCCCACGATCCGCAGCCGGTGATCGACAGTGTATCATAATCATACACCGCCTTGAACGGATAGAGCAGAAGTTCGCCGTCCGAAAGCTCTGCACTTTCACCGGAGAGTCGGTTGTAGTCCTCAAGGCTGATCATGTAGACGCTCCGGATAGATTCCACGTCGCCTGTTCCCGTCTCAGCTAGTCCTCCCGCGCTCAGCGTGAACTCATCCCGCAGCTGGAATCCCGCCATACTGTAGATGTGGAAGTCCTCGATATTCTCCGCACTTTCACCGTATTCGGCCAGCACTTCATCTACGACTGCTTTGTACGGCTCTGTCTCACTGTAGTCGTTAGATCTGAGTTCCATCGTAATGTCATGGGGATATCTCTTCTGTATGCCGTCCTCTGTCTGGGCGTAGAGGCACACTGTGGACGACAGCGTGACAAGCATCATAGTAGACAGGATACAGATCGATGCAAGCCCCGCACCGTTGCGCTTCATCCGGTAGACCATAGATGAAAGAGAGACAAAATGTTTTGTTTTATAATAATATTTCTTATTCTTCTGGAGCAGTTTGCAAAGCGCCACAGATCCCGAGATAAACAGCAGATATGTGGCAATGATGACCATGACTACCGCTACGAGGAACATAAGGAGCGCCGACATCGGATCAATGACCGCCACCGCCAGATAGTATGCTCCCGCCAGAAGCAGAGCGCCGATGACCGCCAGGATCCAGTTTGCTTTTGGCGGTTTCTCGCCTACATTCTCGCTCTTTAACATTTCTACCGGACGCAGCCGGAAAATATAAAATATCATCCGTAGCATGATCAGAAAGTAAAGTACGAGAAAGAGACCCGCCGTAGCTATGACAGGTTTTAGCTCCACATGGATGGCAAATCCTGTCGCACCGCCCAGAATACGCAGGGCGGCAAGTTCCGCCAGCTTGGAGAAAAGGATACCCAGGATAAGCCCCGCAGCTATGGATATCACAGCCGTCAGTATGTTC
>DYCJ01000094.1 GCA_019418195.1 Clostridiales bacterium
CCAACATATAAGGAGAAATGCGAACATGATAAAAATTTTATTTATTTGCCACGGCAATATATGCCGCTCAACCATGGCCCAGTCTGTCTTCCAGTACATGGTCGACCAGTCTGGACTTTCCGGCCAGTTCTATATCGATTCCGCTGCAACCAGCCGTGAGGAGATCGGCAATCCTCCTCACCACGGCACGCAGAGAAAACTTCGTCAGGTCGGAATCCCATGCGTACCTCACCGTGCCCGCCAGATGCGCAGGGAGGAATACGACCAGTTTGACTATATTATCGGAATGGACACATGGAACATCCGTAATATCAACCGTATTATCGGAAACGGTGACCCCGACAGAAAGGTCAGCAAATTGCTTGATTTTACCAAGCGGAGAGGGGAAGATATTGCAGATCCGTGGTACACAGGAAATTTTGATGAGACTTACAGAGATGTAAAGGAGGGCTGTGAGGCCCTCCTTCAGGACTGCCTCCTACGCCTCTAAAGCGTAGGAGAGCAGCTTTTTTAAATTGTTGTGGAACTGGCGGTTCCGGGATTTCAGCCGCATCTTTTCAGTTCCTGTCTTTGTCTCCTCTATATAGGAATCGTATCTTGCAAACAGAATATGAAAATCCATAGTCTGCTTTTGACCCCAGCGGATCAATATCCAGTTCATGGCATCCGGAGACCAGTATCTCATCGGTATGCCTGCCATCCTTAGAATCGTAATGTACTGCATCGCCTGTTCGCAGAGCTGTGATATCTGACGGCCGCGCATGCTTTCTTCATTCTTTCTGGTTTTCCCTATCTTCCTGAATATACGCTGCGGCAGATTCTTTTTCTGCTCCTCATATTTCAGAAGCCGTACACTCCTGCCGATCACTTCATTCAGACGATTTGCTGTATTCCAGTAAGTAACAAAGGATGCTGTCTCTTCCTCTTCGCCATTTTCCGGACCTACTGTAAATGTCCGGAATACCCGCTCGGTCTCACCGAACATTTCCCTGTTATACGCTTTACGCTTTTCCGGATTGGAAAGTACTCTGTAAGCCTCGAGGATACTCTGCATCTGTTCTGTCGTATCAATATCTTTATGTATATTTGCATCAGGATGATATACTTTCGCCAATGCATTTTTGGCCGTCGTGATTTCTTCTAAAGTCGCATCTCTTGAAACACCTAACACATCATAATAAGTGTGAGATTTCATCATGACCTCCTTATTAAACTTGTTCATTTAAACTCCCAATGGTAAATATACGCCAGGAACCGGTAAAAGTCAATTGTTCGTAAGGACGGAATTGCAGATTGATTTCCTATATTTTATCGGCATATTTCCAGACCGGAACGATTATATTAGTAACAGACATATAATGCAGCGAGGTTTGGGATTGAAATGAAAAGGATTCTGGCATTTCTGATCGGACTTATGATGATCCTGACATGTCTTTATACACCTGTCCCGGTGTATGCTGATAATGAGGAAGAGCAGCAGAATACCGAGGATGAAACCGGTGAGACTGCCGGAGAGGAGCAGACGGAAGCATCAGTTGATATTACCGCTCCTTCGGCTGTTCTTATGGAATCATCTACCGGAACGGTAATATTTGAAAAGGATGCGGACACAGCACGTCCGCCGGCAAGCGTGACGAAAGTCATGACAATGCTTCTGATCTTTGACGCTCTTGCAGAGGGAAGCATCAGTCTGGATGATGATGTGACAGTCTCCGAATACGCTGCGTCTATGGGCGGCTCTCAGGTGTTTCTTGAGCCTGGCGAGATACAGACAGTTGAAACAATGCTCAAATGTATTGCTGTGGCGAGCGCCAACGACGCCTGTGTGGCTATGGCAGAATACATATGCGGAAACGAGGAGGAGTTTGTAAACCGGATGAATGAGCGTGCAGCCGGTCTGGGAATGGAGAATACACATTTTGTGAACTGTAATGGTCTGGACGCAGAGGGGCATGTTACAAGCGCCCGCGATATTGCACTTATGTCAAGAGAACTGATCACAAAATATCCGCAGGTCCATGATTATTCTATGATCTGGATGGAGAATATCACCCATACGACCAATAAGGGGACTTCGGAATTCGGGCTTACGAATACGAATAAACTGGTACGTCAGTATGAGTACGCCACAGGGCTTAAGACCGGTTCCACAGGAGAAGCAAAATTTTGTGTATCTGCCACTGCAGAAAAGGACGGAATCGAGCTGATCGCGGTCGTAATGGCTGCGGAAAATTCTAAAGACCGGTTTGCAGATGCAGTAAAACTCCTTAATTATGGCTTCGGGAAATGTCAGCTCTATACCGATGAGAGTGAAGAAGGCATTGCACCGGCAGTAGTCGAAAATGGTGTGGAAGATACCGTAAATGTATATCGTGCAGAACCATTTTCCTATCTCGATACAACGGGAGCTAATCTGAGCTCTGTTGAACGGACTGTCGAGATGGAAGAGTCTGTTCCGGCTCCGGTCAAAAAAGGGGATACGGTTGGGGCTGTCGTCTATACGCTTGAAGGAAATGAAATCGGACGCACAGACATTCTTGCAGGGGAAGATATAGAAGAAGCCTCATTTCTGGACTATCTGAAAGATGCTGCAGAAGGTCTCTTCCTATAAAAACACACTTGTCCTTCGTAGAGGGATAGATTATAATGAGATGAATCGGGAGGAAACACGATGGAAGTACTGATGATCCTGGCAATTGCAGCTGTCGTACTGGCGGCTGCAGCTGCCTTTGAAATATACAGGGAAGTTCACAGCTTTACTGTCACTCATTATAATGTAACATCACCGCGCCTGAAAGGGCTTTGCAGAGAAACGAAGGTCCTGTTCCTGAGTGATCTTCACAATCGTGTCTATGGCAGGCACAATGAGCGGCTGCTCCAGGCGGTCCAGGAGGAGAAGCCTGATCTCATCCTGATCGGCGGCGATATGCTTGTGGGGAAACCGGACGAGCCATTTGATGCGGCACTTGAATTTGTCAGCCAGCTTCCCTCCATCTGCCCAGTCTATTATGCGAACGGAAACCACGAGGGACGGATGAAAGAGGAACCAGGGAAATACGGAAACGCTTATACAGATTACAGAAAAGCTCTGGAAAAATGCGGCATCAGGCTTCTTGAAAACGACATAGCCCATTTGAATTTAAACGGGCAGAAGGCAGAAATCTGCGGCCTTGAATTTCCTGTATATACTTACAGGAAATTCCATAGATCATGCATGGATAAAAATGATATAGCTGACTATCTTTCTCATTTTCATACATCAGATGACATGACTGCAGAGACTCCCGGAAAAGTACCGGATCAGTATACTATTTTACTTGCACATAATCCCGCCTACATGGATGCATATCTGGAATGGGGTGCTGACCTGGTCTTATCCGGTCATCTCCACGGGGGACTTGTACGCATACCGGGACTGGGCGGGATCGTAACACCGCAGGGCTTTTTCTTCCCCAAGTATTCCGGAGAAATGACCCGGGAGGGAGAGCAGACCGTGATCGTGAGCCGGGGACTCGGCTCTCACACTCTCAATATCCGCCTCTTCAACGTTCCCGAGCTGATCTCCATACACCTTATTCCTGCTTTAGAAAACAGTTGTAATGATCTGTGATTTTCGGTATAATATATTGTTGACAGTTTAAAAATCATGCGTTACGATGAGCTATCCATCTGCGCTGTCTGAGGAGTGAATATGGGGATTCCTGTTAAACTGGAAGTATTTGAAGGTCCCCTGGACCTTCTGCTTCATCTGATCGATAAAAACAAAATAGACATTTACGATATACCGATCGTAGAGATCACAAATCAGTATATGGAATACATCCGGAATATGCAGAGAGAAGATCTGAATATCATGAGCGAATTTCTCGTAATGGCGGCTACTCTTCTGGATATCAAATGCCGGATGCTCCTGCCTAAAGAAGTAAACGAGGAAGGCGAAGAAGAAGATCCTCGCCAGGAACTGGTAGAGCAGCTTCTGCAATACAAAATGTACAAATATATTGCCTATGAACTCAAAGACCGGGAACTTGATTCTGATATGATACTTTATAAAGGGCCTACTATACCGGAAGAAGTTGAAGGGTATGTAGCTCCGGTCGATCTGGACAAGCTGTTAGGCGACCTCACACTGCAGAAATTAGGTGCGATATTCCAGGAGGTCATGAAACGCCAGACTGACAAGATCGATCCTGTCAGGAGTAAATTCGGAAAGATTGAAAAAGAAGAGGTCACGCTCACGGATAAATTTACATATATCCACGGCTATATGAAAGATCATAAAAAATTCAGTTTCCGCCAGCTCCTTGAGAAACAGCACACTAAGATGCACATTGTCGTTACATTTCTCGCAATCCTTGAAATGATGAAACTTGGAGAGATCAATGTCAGGCAGGAAGAAACATGCGGGGATATCATGATCGAGACAACGGGTATACTGACGGAAAGGACTGAAGATATAGATGGAAATTGAAAAATATCAGGCGGCGATCGAGGCAATCCTTTTTACAATGGGAGATTCCGTGGAAATTGATAAGATTGCAGCTGCGATCGGCCATGACGAGGATACGACCCGAAAGCTCATCCACAATATGATGGACCGTTATGAAGAAGAGGATCGCGGGATTCGTATTATAGAACTCGATAACTCCTATCAATTCTGCACGAAAAAAGAGATGTACGAGTATCTGATCCGTGTGGCGAAGCAGCCGCGGAAATATACTTTGACAGACGTTCTCCTGGAAACACTCTCGATCGTGGCTTACAGACAGCCGGTAACAAAGCTGGAGATTGAAAAGATCCGCGGAGTGAAATCTGATCACGCAATGAATAAACTGGTAGAGTACGGCCTGATCGAAGAGGCGGGCAGGCTTGATGCTCCGGGCAGACCGATTCTTTTTGGGACGACAGAAGAGTTTTTACGCCGATTCAGTCTGCAGTCTTTGGAAGAGCTTCCTACACTCGATCAGGAGCAGATCGAGCACTTCAAGGAAGAGGCAGAAGATGAGGCACAGTTAAAACTCGATGTTTAAATGAATTCTATTTTAAAGGATGTTTTCATATACTCCCTAGTAAGAGAGTAGACGGAGGCATCCTTTTATGGTACAGATATTTGTCAAAAGATGCGCCGGAATCATTCTCGCCGCTATACTGGCTCTGTCATTCTCAGGTGCCGCGTCCGCTGTTGTAACAGCCGAAACTTCCAGCCGGACAGCTTCAGACTCTGCAGCAGCATCTACAGTCACTGATCCTACAACCACTGACTCCGCGGTCACTGACTCAGAAATGCGGCCTTCCGAGTTATACGCCCGTTATGCAGTCCTGATGGACGCCGCCACCGGGCGTGTTTTATTTTCTAAAAGCGGAGATACAGAGGCACCTATGGCCAGTACAACGAAGATCATGACCTGTATTCTTGCTCTGGAAAACGGAAATCTGTCTGATGAAATCAGCGTAAGCGGTAATGCTGTCTCACAGCCGGAGGTAAAACTTGGAATGACAGAAGGACAGCATTTTCTTCTGAAAGATCTTCTGTATTCCCTGATGCTCGAATCCCACAATGACACTGCTGTAGCAATTGCAGAGCAGATCAGCGGCAGTGTAGATGGATTCGCGGACCTGATGAACAGTAAAGCGGAAGAACTGGGGTGTACATCTACATATTTCATTACGCCGAACGGACTGGATGCCCAAGACGAGAACGGAATCCATCACACAACAGCAAAAGATCTTGCCCGTATTATGAAATACTGTATCACGGAATCTCCCGCAAAAGAGCAGTTTCTGGAAATTACACGCACAGACTCCTATTCATTTTCTGACTGTAACGGGGACAGAACCTATACATGTACAAACCACAATGCATTTCTAAAGATGATGGACGGAGCGCTGACCGGCAAGACCGGATTTACCGCGGACGCAGGCTACTGCTATGTCGGCGCGCTAAAAAACGATGACCGGACATTTATTGTTGCGCTTCTTGCCTGCGGCTGGCCCAACAATAAAGGGTATAAATGGTCAGATACGAGAAAGCTTATGACTTATGGCATTGAAAATTATTCGTACCGGGAAATTGAGCCATCTTTCGGGCAGGATATTTCCGCGGTGACAGTCAATATAGAAAACGGCTATACAGAAGGCTTTCCACAGAGCTCTCCAGTAAAGATCGGACTGACTTCAAATGGCGAGCCTGTGAGAGTGCTCCTGAAGCATGATGAAGAAATAGAAAGCGAATTGGACCTCATGGATGACATCAGCGCCCCTCTGCAGGAAGGGCAGCAGATCGGCGAGATCACATATTCTGTTAACGGCAGCCGCATTATATCCTATCCGCTGTACGCAGATAACACAGTCGTAGAAAGAACTTTCAAAATCTGCCTGTACTATATCCGGGATCTTTTCTTTATGAACGCAGATATTAAAATAAATCAACTTAAATGATTAAATTTGTCACTGGTTTTGATGTATCTCATATGATAGTATTAGTGAGGATAAAATAAAGCAATCAAATTGATTAATTATAAGGAGATGTACAAAAATGGAAAACTGGAAGAAATACGAAAAGACATATTTTATGCCGCCCGAGTCCTGTTATGACTGGGTTAAGAAAGATGCGATCGACAAGGCTCCGATCTGGTGCAGCGTTGACTTGAGAGACGGCAACCAGGCGCTGATCGAGCCAATGAGTCTGGATGAAAAACTGGAATTCTTCCAGATGCTCGTGGACATCGGATTCAAGGTAATAGAGGTCGGGTTTCCGGCAGCTTCAGAGACGGAATATCAGTTTCTTCGCACACTGATCGAACAGAACATGATCCCTGATGATGTGACGATCCAGGTGCTGACACAGGCACGCGAGCATATCATTAAGAGAACTTTTGAAGCGGTAAAAGGCGCGCCGCACGCGATCATCCATGTATACAACTCTACTTCCGTGGCACAGAGAGAGCAGGTCTTTAAGAAGAGTAAAGAAGAGATCAAAAAGATTGCCACAGACGGGGCAGAGCTCCTGAAGAAACTTGCAGAAGAAACATCCGGAAACTTTACGTTTGAGTACAGTCCGGAGAGTTTCCAGGGAACAGAAGTGGATTACGCTCTTGAGGTGTGTAATGCAGTCCTTGATATCTGGAAACCGACAAAAGATAACAAAGCGATCATCAATCTGCCGACTACAGTGGAAAATGCAATGCCTCATGTATTTGCAAGCCAGGTAGAGTATTTCAACAAACATCTGCGCGACAGAGAAAATGTGATTCTTTCCCTTCACCCGCATAATGACCGCGGCTCCGGCATCAGCGATGCAGAGCTTGGCATCCTCGCAGGAGCTGACCGTATCGAGGGAACGCTGTTTGGAAACGGTGAGCGTACAGGAAATGTGGATATTATCACACTTGCAATGAATATGTTCTCCCAGGGCGTTGATCCGGAACTTGATTTTTCCAATATGAGCGACATTTGTGAGGTATATGAACGCGTGACAAGGATGAAAGTTTCCCCGCGTCAGCCATATGCAGGTGAACTTGTATTTACCGCATTCTCCGGTTCCCATCAGGATGCGATCGCAAAAGGAATGGCATGGAGAGAAGAGCATGACCTGGATAAATGGAGCGTTCCGTATCTTCCGATCGATCCGCAGGATGTTGGCAGAAGATATGATTCTGACGTAATCCGAATCAACAGCCAGTCTGGAAAAGGCGGCGTAAACTATATCCTGAAACAGAGCTTCGGTATCAGTCTGCCGGAGAAGATGCGCGAAGAGGTAGGATATCTTGTCAAAGATGTATCCGACAAGGCTCACAAAGAGCTCACACCGGATCTGATCTACCGCATATTCGAAGACAACTATATCAATGCGAAGCCGGTATTCACGGTAGACGAATGCCACTTCAAACAGGAGGACGGCATTATTGCCGAAGCAGCGATCCACCACAATAATAACAACTTTAATATCACCGGTGTCGGGAACGGACGACTGGATGCAGTCAGCAATGCGATCAAACATTACTTCGACGTAAGCTACGAATTGTCAGTTTATGAAGAACATTCCCTGACAAAAGGTTCCTCTTCGAGAGCTGTTGCATATGTGGGAGTCGTCTGCAATAAGAAACGTTACTGGGGTGTCGGAATCGACGCCGATATCATCAAGGCATCGATCCAGGCTCTTGTAGTAGCCGTAAACAAGATCAAAGAGATCGCTGAATCCCAGGCAGGAAAGGATGAACGGCTTCTCGAGATCACAAACTACATCTATGCAAACTATAAAGACGTGACTCTCGATGACCTGGCAGAGAAATTCTACCTGTCCAAACCGTATCTCTCGAAATATATCAAAGAGAAATCCGGTATGACATTCGGGGATATCCTGAAAAAGATCCGCATGAAAAAAGCACGCGCCATGCTGAAAGGAAGCAGCGCAACCGTTGAGAGCATCGCGGAGTCCGTAGGATATCAGAACGTAGAGCACTTTAACCGGGTGTTCAAGAAAATGTATAATATCACACCCGTACAGTATCGTAACCGGAAGTAAATCCGTATTTTCCGTACTAACAAAGTATCCGCCGGGAGACAGGTATTGTTATCGCACC
>DYCJ01000095.1:0-503 GCA_019418195.1 Clostridiales bacterium
TGCTAATACTCCATTCTGAAATAATCCAGATATGCCTTATATCTATCCTGTGCTGTCAGGCATGTATCTGTCAGATATCTTTTCTCGCTGTCCCATTCTTTTAATCCACGATAATAGAACAGTTTCAGATTATCCTCGATGATAAACGGAACAATATTATATTTCAGGCACTCTTTAAACATAATCAGCCTGCCCACTCGTCCGTTGCCGTCCTGGAAGTGATGAATCCATTCAAATTTCACATGAAAATCCAGAATATCCTCAAAAATCTTTTCTTCCTTGGCATTATATTCTGTCAGCAACTCTTTCATCCTTTCAGCAACTTCTTCGGGAAGAGCAGTATTCATACCGCCAACCTCATTTGGAAATTTCTTGTAATCTCCCACTGCAAACCATTCTTTTCTCGAATTGCTTGTTCCACTTTTCAAAGTCAGATGAAGCTCCTTAATAAACTTCTCTGTCAAAACAGATTTTGCATGGTCAATGATCATATCAATTCAATC
>DYCJ01000095.1:513-8502 GCA_019418195.1 Clostridiales bacterium
TGATAAATTCCGCCTGGATATTTGCCTGCTCTCTGTTCCTGCAAAATATCCAGTAAAGTCACCCGTACTTTTCTCTTGTTGGAACGTTCCGGTTTTTCAGCATCTTCAGGAATATTCCCAGTTTTTTCGGTAAGAAATGCTCCTTTTACACGCCCCTGAGCGCAATAGTTTCTGACCTCACGATCAGGTGAAATCCGATTCTAATTTTATCTGTATACAATTCTGGCGATCCCGTTATGTGCGACCAGGATATACGCGCTGTCATCCGGCTCTTCTTTTATTTCACCTCGACAAGCTCAATCCGGAAGTTCAGCTCTTTTCCTGCCATCTCATGGTTTGCGTCAAAAGTGATCGTCGTCTCGTCCTTAGTTGTCACTTTGACAGGGAACGGCTGTCCATACTGGTTTGTCAGATATACCTGCTGTCCGGCTTCCAGTTCTTCAGATCCCGGAAGCTGTGCAATCTCAATGGTGAAGATGGCATTCGGATCCGGCATGCCGTATGCTTCTTCCGGCATCAGGTGGACGTCCATAACCTGTCCGACTTCCATGTCAGCTACAGCTGCGTCAAAACCTCTGATCATCTGACCGGCACCACAGACAAATTCCAGCGGCTCCCCTCGGTCATAAGAAGAATCAAACTGGGTCCCGTCGTTAAATGTGCCTCTGTAATGTGTGCGGCAGGTTTTTCCTACATTGCGTCCGGTCAGCGTTGTGTGAGCGCCGCATCCTCCTCCGCAGCTGTCCCCGCATCCGCCTCCGCAGGAATGTCCTTCTTCATGGTCGCCGCAGCTGTGACCGTCCTCATGGTGGTGATGATCACAATTTGCTCCGGTAGAGATCAGCTCTCCCTTCATGTAAGCTTCCACAGCCTGATCCGCATCTCCTTCTGCTCCGGCACACAGCTCAACACCTGCTTCCTGAAGCGCTGCCTGCGCTCCTCCGCCGATTCCGCCGCAGATCAGCACATCGACAGACTGATCTGCCAGAAGTCCTGCCAGGGCGCCGTGTCCGATGCCGTTGGAGCCGATCACCTCACTGGAAATCACCTTATTATCCTCAACCTCGTACACCTTGAAGGATTCTGTTCTTCCAAAATGCTGAAAAATGTTCCCATTATCATAAGTTACTGCTATTTTCATCTCTTGAACTCTCCTGTTTTCTGTATATTTTCCACTTATTATTATCGATATATACCTGATAATGTCAATAGCGGATTTATTGACAAAGCACAGTACAACTGCTAATATTTTTTCTGGTAAAATATTAGAAGCGCAGCATTTTCCTGCGCCGGAAAGGATCTGTTATTATGAACCCTCTTAAAAAAATCTATTGCAGGACCTTTCAGACAGGCCTGAAGATTGCCCTGCCGTTCCTGCCCTATCGAAAGCCCAAGATTGTCGGCAGTGTAAAAGCTCTGCCGGAAATCATCCAGAAGAAAAAATGCAGCAAAGTCCTAATCATCACTGATGCAGGCATTCGTAAGCTGGGACTGACGCGCCGTCTGGAAAAGGCGCTTGAGAGTGCAGATATTCCCTGCTGTATTTATGACAAGACGGTAGCCAATCCCACCACCGATAATGTTGCAGAGGCAATGGAGATATATCTGAATGAAAGCTGCGACTGTATCATCGGTTTTGGCGGCGGCTCCAGCATGGATTGTGCCAAGGCTGTGGGCGCCCGTATTGCCAAGCCGAAGCAGTCTCTGGCGAAAATGAAGGGGATTTTAAAAGTACATAAAAAACTGCCGCTTCTGATGGCGGTTCCCACTACCGCAGGTACCGGAAGTGAGACGACGCTGGCAGCTGTCATCACGGATGCGCAGACCCGCTATAAATATGCCATCAATGATTTTCCGCTGATCCCGAGATATGCGGTTCTTGATCCCAAAGTCACTCTGAGCCTGCCTCCGTTTATCACAGCGACTACAGGTATGGATGCTCTGACCCATGCGGTAGAGGCTTACATAGGGAATTCTACCACTTACGGTACACGTAAGGATGCACTGCTGGCTGTGCAGCTGATTTTTGAAAATATCGATACTGCCTACAATGACGGCAGTAATGTGGAAGCGCGCCGCAATATGCTCCATGCTTCGTTCTATGCCGGATGTGCATTTACCAAATCCTACGTAGGCTATGTCCATGCGATCGCCCACTCTCTGGGCGGAGAATATAATGTTCCCCACGGACTTGCCAATGCAGTGATCCTTCCCCTGCTTCTGGAAGCCTATGGCGAGAAGATCCACAAGAAACTCTCACGTCTGGCAATTGCTGCCGGGCTTGCAGATGAGGACACCTCATGTGACGAGGCTGCCGGCAGATTTATACAGGCCGTTAAGGATATGAAAAAGCGGTTCGGCATCGGTGACAAAATCCCTGAGATTCAGGAGACAGATATTCCAAAGCTTGCTCATTATGCTGACAAAGAGGCTAATCCGCTCTACCCTGTCCCGGTTCTCATGGATGCGTCGGAACTGGAGCCGTTCTATCGTATGCTGATGACAGATACCAGGGAAGATCCGGACAAAAGACCGGATGAAGAAAACAATATTTCGGGAAAAGGAGCAGATGAAAATGACGGAACAGGAAATTAAAGATATCGTAACGAGGCAGAGAAAATATTTTTACACCGGTGCCACACTTCCGGTTAACACCCGCCTCGCGGCACTTCAGAAACTCTATAATGCTATCTCCGGACATGAAACGAAAATCCATGATGCTCTGAAAAAGGATCTGGGAAAAAGCGGATTTGAAAGCTATATGTGCGAAACTGGTCTGGTATTGGAAGAAATCAGCTATATGCTGAAGCATACCAAACAATTTGCAGGTGAAAAAAGAGTCCGGACCCCTCTGGCGCAGTTCCATTCCCGGAGCTATAAGAAGCCGTCGCCGTATGGCGTGACGCTGATTATGAGTCCGTGGAACTATCCTTTTATGCTGACTCTCTCTCCTCTTGTGGACGCGCTTGCAGCGGGAAATACGGCGGTAGTAAAGCCCAGCGCCTACTCTCCACACACCAGTGAAGTGATCCTGCATATCCTTTCCGAGTGCTTTGAGCCCCAGTACGTGGCCGTAGTAACCGGTGGACGGGCGGAGAATACGTGCCTTCTGCATGAACATTTTGACTATATCTTCTTTACCGGAAGCCAGGCTGTCGGCAAAGAAGTTATGAGAAATGCGGCAGAACACCTGACCCCCGTCACTCTGGAACTGGGCGGAAAGAGCCCGTGTATCGTGGATCAGACTGCGAATATCAGTCTTGCGGCAAAACGTATCGTATTTGGGAAATACCTGAACTGCGGACAGACCTGCGTGGCACCGGATTACATCTACTGCCATCGCGCTGTTAAAGATAAACTGATAAAAGAAGTCCGGAAACAGATCCAGAAACAATATGGAAAACAGCCGCTCCGCAATCCGAATTATGGAAAGATCATTAACGAAAAGCACTTCGACCGGCTGCTGGGACTGATCGATGAGAAGAAAGTTGTACACGGAGGAAACTCAGACCGAAATTCGCTTCGCATTGAACCTGCTGTCATGGACAATGTGACATTCTCCGATGCTGTAATGCAGGAAGAAATTTTCGGACCGATCATGCCGATCCTTGTATATGACAATCTGGATGATGTGATCCGTAAGATCAATGACATGCCTCATCCTCTGGCGCTTTACTGCTTCACTTCTGATAAGGTAGCTGCGAAGAAAGTTACTTCACGCTGCGGATTCGGTGGCGGATGCATCAATGATACGATCATTCATCTGGCTACTACTGAAATGGGATTTGGTGGATTCGGTGAAAGTGGTATGGGAGCTTATCACGGCAAGATTGGTTTCGATACTTTCTCCCACTATAAGAGTATCATAGATAAAAAGACATGGATCGACCTGCCGATGCGGTATCAGCCTTACCGGAAGATACACGAGAAAATGGTCAGGTTTTTCCTGAAATAGAAGTTCGATCATAAAAATTACTGCCCGGTATTGCCCCGGGCAGTATTATTATCAGCCTCTCTCAAATGTTCCGAAGACTTTCTGTACTCCGTCTCTTACCATGACCTGTCCTTTTGCGATCACGGTATTCAATTCCAGCGTTCCCTCTTCCAACAGACAGATATCCGCGTCGAATCCTTTTTTTATATGTCCTTTTCTGTCCAGCTTCAGGATGGAGGCTGGATTGCTTGTAATTCCTTTTACTGCGATTTCCAGGGGAATTTCTTCCCTCCGGACACATTCCCGCACTTCTTTCAGGAGACAGGATGCTTTGCCGATCCCGATGCCCTGAAACTCGCCTTTCTCGTTGAAGACAGGCATACTTCCCTGACCGTCTGAAGAAATAGTGAAACGATCGTTTGAAATGCCTCTGTCCAGAAGCCTGCGGATTCCTCTGCACACACGTACTTCATCGCAGATTGTCTCCCAGTAGTCGATATCTTCATTTCCCGTAAAATCAATTGTCCCGCCCTCAGCGGCAAGATCCAGACATTCCTCAAAGAGTGCCGCATTCCGGTTTACATGGGTGGGAAGGAATTGCGAGGCAGGAATCTCTGTCTCATGGATTACCCGGCGGATCAGATCGAGCCTGCGTTCACTATCTCCCAGATGGACGTTCACGATTCCTGCCTTGCCTGAAAGCATACCGGCTACTCTGGCATCTGCCGCAATCCGCGCGAACTCTTCAAATGAAGGCTGAGACGAGCGGTGGTCAGAGACTGCCACTTCTCCCACACCGATTACTTTATCCAGCATCATGATATCCTTCATCAGACTGTCCGTCAGTGTGTGTACCGGGACCTGATAGGAGCCTGTATAGACATATGTAGTGATTCCTTCATTTTCCAGGGCATGTGCCTTTGCCAGCAGTGCTGTCATATCCCTGCCGACGCCGTCCGTGCCGATACGGCCCACTACCGTAGTAATACCGTTTCGGACCAGATCTCCCAGAGAAGCCTCTGGTGTCCGCGTGTGGAATCCGCCCTCTCCGCCTCCGCCGAGGATATGTTCATGACTGTCGATGAATCCCGGGACAGCCGCCATGCCCTCTGCATCGATCTCACGGACTTCGACACATCCGTCGAGGTCCGCTTTCAGATTCTCACCGATTGCGGCGATCCTGTCTCCTAATATGAGAATGTCCTTAACACCGGCATATTCCGGCTGATAGACTTTTGCATTTCTGATGATGGTAACCATATCTCTCTCCTTATATCTGAATACGTTTCTATGTGTATTACAGCAATCCGGCCGGCGTCATCCAGAACACCGGCCGAAGTATACTTCTGTTTGTTTACTGAAAATTGATCGCAACTGCGATTGCAATAAATATCGTGCCGAGTACAAAGAAGAATGCCTGCATCTTGATCTGGAACTTCGCCCATTTGCCCCATTCAATCCTTGCAACACCGAGCACTCCGATCAGGCTTGCCGATACAGGGGTAAATGCATCTACAAAGCCCGCGCCCAACTGATAAGCCAGAACTGCAATCTGACGGGACACGCCTACCAGATCTGAGAGCGGCGCCATGATTGGCATCGTCAGTGCCGCCTGTCCGGAGTTGGATGTCACGACCAGGTTGAACAGGCTCTGGAAAATATACATAAACCATGCTCCCAGGAACGCCGGGACACCGTCAAGTGCATTTCCGATACCGTACAGGATAGTGTTCAGCACAGACGGAACATCCGCGTCAGAACCGCCCAGTACAAGAAGGATACCCTTTGCCATACCAACGACTACTGCTGTGCCTGCCAGATCTGCGATTCCGCCCTGGAATGCAGAAGCCATTCCATTGATAGTCATGCCGTTCAGCTTAAAGATGATTGCGATAACGCCTGCTACAAATCCCATGACAAAGAACTGGGATGCGATTTCCGGGATATAGAATCCTCGCTGGGTAACACCCCAGATGATCCAGATCAGGACCGCCAGCATTTCCAGGAGGATCAGCTTATGACCCAGGTTAAACTCCCGTTCTTCCTCTGTCACAGTATCCATACGGCTGCGGAAATAAGCGTCTCCTGCGTATACTACGGATTTCTCCGGCGTCTTGCGCACGCCCTCTGCGTAAACCATCATGAATCCGGCTGCCGCAAGTGTAACGACCACCCACATGATCAGACGGAACGTTGCACCGGAAAGGACAGGAACTCCTGCGATCCCCTGCGCTACGGCAACAGAGAAGGGACTCATCCAGGAAACTGCATTTCCCACCTGGGAAGCCACATAGGTTACAGTCACCGCCACTATGGAGTCATACCCCAGCGCGATCACAAACGGCACCATGATCATGGCAAAGGGGATACACTCTTCTGCCATACCGAACGTTGCTCCGCCCAGAGAAAACAGGATGAAGAGCAGCGGCAGAGCCAGGCGCTCCAGCCCCTTTGTCTTTCTGATGAATGCATAAATTCCTGCATCGATGGCACCTGTCTTCATGATAATGCCGAAAGAGCCGCCTATCACAAGAATCAGCGCACACAAGCCAACTGCAGAACCGGAACGGTCTCCGGTCACAAGTCCCTCGAATACATAGTTCAGGAATCCAAAACCGCCGAAATCCTCTGTCCCCCAGATGCCTGCTGTCTTGTGAAGTTTTTCGCTCGTATCATAGAAATCTTCACCATACAGGCTGTACATTTCATCATCGCTGATTCCAACCGCGTCCAGATCCGCCTGTGTCCATGCAGAAGAATCAGTCTCCATCAGAGCCGCAAGAGCATCCGGATCCGCTTCCAGCTCTTCCATGAGCTCCTGATCTTCACTAATATCAGCCAGTGCATCTGCTACAAAATCTGTATCCAGATTATAGCTGTACCGGAATGTATCCGCCATCAGAACCGTCCTTGTAGCGGTCTCTCCGCTGGCGTCCGTATACTCGATCTCATGGGTACTGAATTTTCCCGCCGGAATCAGAAATGTCAGTATCCAGCAGGCGATCACTACAAAAAAGATGATCACATAGGTATGGGGCGTCTTCAGCTTAGTAAGATCTTTTTTTGCTGAAGGAACACGCCCCGTTTTGTTTTTTCCAAACATTGCACTTGTCTCCTCCTTTTAGATATGCATCCACTATTGTAACCGAATGCATAAAAATACACAATATAAAATTTACTGGAATCGTCAGGATTTTGCATTTGCCATCTCAATATTATAAAAAAGTGCTTCCAAGTCATGGAAGCACAAGAGCCGGACGGAAGTTCAGGTAATCGCCTGACACAAGCATATATCGGATCCCGTGAAATTCTCCCAGTATACTGTCCCCAAAACGGCTCTCCCCGTGACAGTGGGAGTAGACAACGGCAGAAACGCCGTACTCTTCCGCAATCTCCGTAAACAGCGAAGTCTCTTCCAGTATATTCGTCGGAGGATAGTGAAGGAACATAATGAACTTTCTGTATCCCTCATCCGCCGCCTGGCGGAAGGACTCCCGGAGCCGGGCCATTTCCCTTTCGACCAGCTTCCTGGCATGCTCTTCTTTCTTTTCATCCCAACCGGTAATATTTTCCCACCGGTCCAGATAGAAAGGACCTTCAAAGGTGTATCCTTTCGTCCCCACCAGTGCATAATCTTCGTATACTGCGAAGTTGTTCTGCAGAAAGAACAGCCTGTCCTTATATTCCTCATTCAGCCGCTCCGTCTTTTTCGCATCCCAAAACATGTCATGGTTTCCCCGGAGCAGGATCTTACGCCCCGGCAGCCGTTCGATGAAAGCGAGATCCTCCCTGCACTCGGGCAGCTTCCTTCCCCAGGAATGATCGCCGGTGAGCACCAGGGTGTCGTCAGCTTTTACGATCCGGTTCACATATTTCTCAATCTTGCGCTCGTGACGCTTCCACACACTTCCGAAAATGTCCATGGATTTGTCGGACTGGAAGCTGAGGTGGAGATCCCCTAGTGCATAAAGTGCCATAAATATATACTCCTTCCTTTAAGGGTAAACGTCAAATCCTCCGCCCCGCATAAAACATGCGCCGCTGTTCATTGGCGG
>DYCJ01000096.1 GCA_019418195.1 Clostridiales bacterium
CATCTCACCTGCGTGACCGGAACATCTTTCAAGACTTTTACATTAGATAAATCTCTCGAACATGTCTGGGATGAGACGGCAGAAAAATTTCTGCATCAGAAGGGAATTCCATTCGAAAAGATATAAAAACCCGATGACTGAGAACTCTCTTTGAGTTTTCTGTCACCGGGTTTCTTTTATCTGTCTGGCAGAATTTACTTCTGCGTCATTATTTTGTTAGCAGCATCATGATATCATTGCTCCGCTGTACAAATGCCGTCATCTCCTCCGGGCTGAGCGGTTTGTGCGCAAGCATTGCCAGATCGTAGAGCTGTTTGCAGATGATCGGCACATTCTTGCTGCGTTTATGTTCCACAAGGAACTGAACCAGCGGGTGGTTCGCATTCAGGATCAGTGTAGCCTGAGTACCGAACATGGACGGATCCATGCCGCTCATGCCATACATCTTCATCATCTCGGCCATACGTCTCTCCTGCTCGGAAAGCACTGCCATGGATGCGACTTTGTCGTCTTTTAACTTCTCGACTTTCACATCAAGTTTGTCGTTGCCCAGCTCTTTGCGGAAAATCTCCACAAGGCTGTCCGTTGTCTTCTGGAATGCCTCTTTCTCATCTTCTGCCACTTCGTCTTTCAGTGACTCGTGAACATCCGCATCGATCCTCAGGAACTGTACGTCCTGATGTTTCTGCTCCAGATAAGTAACAAATGCGGAATCGATGTTGTGTGTCAGGATGATCGCATCCTGTCCCTGGGCTTTGAACATATTAATGTACTGGCTCTGCTGCACTTCATCGGTCACGTAATAGATGCTGGTCTTCTTTTCTTCTTTATTGGAATCCTCTCCGCGCTCAGAAGTCTCTGCTGCGTCTGCATCCTCGCCTTTACTCTCTTTGATCACATCCTCCAGAGTCAGATACTTGTGATCCAGATTCTTGTAGATCATGGAGTCTTTCATCTTCTCGCCGAACTTCTCGTCTTTGAGGCATCCGAACTTGATGAACGGGCTGATATCGTCCCAGTATTTCTCATAATCCTCGCGGTCTGTCTTGAACATTCCAACGAGTTTATCTGCTACTTTCTTGGAAATGTAATCTGCAACTTTATTCACAAAACCATCGTTCTGCAGTGCACTTCTGGATACATTCAGCGGCAGATCCGGGCAGTCAATGACTCCCTTCAGTACCATCAGGAATTCCGGGATCACTTCTTTGATGTTATCCGCAATGAATACCTGATTGTTGTACAGCTTGATCGTTCCTTCAATGGATTCATACTCTGTATTGATCTTCGGAAAATACAGGATACCCTTTAAGTTAAACGGATAGTCCATATTCAGATGGATCCAGAACAGAGGCTCCTTATAATCCATAAATACCTTGCGGTAGAATGCGATATACTCGTCTTTTGTACACTCGCTCGGGTTCTTTGCCCACAGCGGATGGATATCGCTGATAGAGACCGGACGTTTCACGATCTTGACTTTCTTCTTCGGCTCGCCCTCTTCTCCCTCTTTCTTCTCTTCTTCGATGTGCTCAACCACTTCGTCTGTATCAAGCAGGTCTTCCTCATCTATCGTCTCATACTCAGGCTCTGCATTTGCTTTGGAAAGGAAGATCTCTACCGGCATAAATGAGCAATACTTCTCGAGCACTTCCCTTGCGCGGTACTCATTGGCGAATTCGAGGCTGTCTTCGTTCAGATACAGTGTGATCTCGGTGCCGACCGTCGTCTTGCTTCCGTCCTGCATCTCATACTCCGTGCCGCCCTGGCTTGCCCAGTGTACCGGCGTCGCTCCTTCTTTATAAGAAAGCGTATCAATCTGGACTTCATCCGCTACCATGAACGCCGAATAAAATCCGAGACCGAAATGTCCGATCATATCATCCTCTGTCGTTTTATCTTTATATTTCTCAAGGAACTGTGTCGCACCGGAAAAAGCAATCTGTGTGATATACTCTTCCACCTCGTCTGCAGTCATACCGAGACCGTTATCGATGAACTTCATCGTCTTCTCTTCCGGGTTGACAATAACTTCAATCTTCGGCTTGTATCCCTCCGGGAGCTCATACTCGCCCATCATGTCCAGCTTCTTGAGCTTCGTGATCGCATCGCATCCGTTAGAGATCATCTCACGGACAAAGATGTCGTGATCCGAATATACCCATTTCTTTATAATAGGAAATATATTTTCACTGTCAATTGATAATGTTCCCTTTTTCACTGCCATATTGAACACTCCTCTTCTTCAAAATTCAGCGGCCGCGCAGCAGAAAAAACGCCTCCGCCCTGCCTAAGAGACATTCTAGCTCAGGGGAAAACAAAAGTCAATAGAAAATTAGCACTCTTTTCAAACGAGTGCTAACAAATCTAACTATCATATTTTATCTGAAGAATCACTTTCTGCTGTTTTTCTGTACTTGCGGCCTCTATTTTTTCCTGTCGCCTCTATTTTCTTAAACCATATTAGTTCTCTCGCCAATTCACGGGCTCTCGTTTCTTTTACCCCAAGAAATTCCGCTATCTCACCTATCCTATATTCTCTGTCCGCCTCCATACATTCTATTATTTTATCTAACTGCTGTCGGGTTTTCTTTGTAATTTTCTTTTTATCAGCATTTTTTATCAGCGCTTTTTTATCAGCGCTTTTTATCAGCGCTTTTTTATCAACGCTTTTTACAAATGATAATTTCAAAACAGTCCTGTCGGGTCCGTACTCTTCTATGACCTCTGGCTGTTTCCATCCCTGCTGTTCCCACACACTGTATATATCCGGCACACCGCTGCCGGCTCTCTCTCCAATACCTATTAAATTAAACATCTTCATCAATGCTTTATTTCTGGGATCGGAAATACCTCCTTTGAGCATCTGTGCTTTTCCAGTCCGAATGCTTCCCGGATTCTCCATTACGATAGAATCTGCATCTTTCCGGATCACAATTCCTCTTGGGAAATAAAAGTCTGTATTTACGATACAGTTTGCCAAAGCTTCTCTCAATGCCTTGTGTACAGGTGTATCATCTACCCGAGTTATACCATCCAGCTTAAAAGGAATCTTCAGATCTTTTACAAGTTTTCCATAAACACGGAAGAAAAAATCAAATAAATTCCCCGTCCAGTCGCCCGAGCTGGACTGCAGTCTGTCCGTCCAACGGATCGTCGGATCGAGCACTTCCCGGTAGTCAAGAAAATACTCGGGAAATTCATATAAAATCTTATACTCCTCTCCAAACATAAGAAGTCCGGCAGCCGTAGGATGTAAAGTATGGTCTCTGGCAGACATCCTCGCGGCGCCTATTCTCTCCAGATACTCTTCATCGCTCAGCCTTTCCCATACATGTTCTGTCCGATACGCCATATGTCTGTTCCGATATGCATGTACAGTCTCTGAATTGAGTACGTCAAGAGACATATCCTGTAAAATTTTCATATCTGCAGTTTCTTCCGGCTGATCCCTGAGCATCGCGAGCACCTCGCTGCGGTCGCAGTGATAATCTCCCTCCCAGTTTCTGCGAAAAGTTCCGCTAAACATATCTCCGTTTATATATACCGGCTTCTGTTCACGCTTCGCCTTCGGGACATGGATAACCATTATATCGCCGCTGTTTTCTTCAAATATCTCCACGTCATTGTCTGTCAGCAGATTTATTGAGACCTTATTTTTATTGTTAATTGTATCCCAGAAGTCTTTTCGCAGTTTTGCCGGATTTTTCAGTCCGGTCATATACCAGCTGCCGTCTTTATTTTCCTTTACGCCGAGGATAATGACTCCGCCATAGCAGTTAGCAAAAGCCGAGTATGTCTCCCATAATGAATTTGGAAGTCCGTCTTTTGCTTTTTTGACCTCGCGACGGTTATCCTCACGGTAAGAGTCAAATTGCGACATATCAAAATTCACAGATTTCACCTCTTTCCACATGCAGTCATTTTATCACACTTATCATCTTTAATATATAAAATGAGGATGTTAGAAACTAATCAAACATCCTGCATAATTTTTTATATGCGTTCCGGCTCTTCGTATTCTTCTCCGAATGTCTCTACGGTCACTTTCTTCATTCTCTGATCTTCAAGCGGACGGTCTCTGAAGTCTGTCGCTGTCTCCGCAATCTTGTTGACTACATCCATACCCTCGATGATCTTTCCGAACGCGGCATATGCTCCGTCGAGATGAGGAGATTTTTCATGCATGATAAAGAACTGGCTTCCTGCGGAATCCGGATGCATTGCTCTCGCCATGGAAAGCACTCCCGGATCATGTGCGAGGCCGTTCTTAAACCCGTTCTGGGCGAATTCTCCCTTGATCGAGTATCCCGGGCCGCCTGTTCCGGTTCCCTGCGGGCATCCGCCCTGAATCATGAATCCGCGGATGACGCGGTGGAAGATCAGGCCGTCATAAAAGCCCTTATTGATCAGTGAAATAAAGTTTCTCACCGTATTCGGTGCAATTTCCGGATAAAGTTCGGCTTTCATAATATCGCCGTTTTCCATTTCAATTGTCACAACTGGATTTGCCATAGTGTATTCCCCTTTTCTATATAATAAGATATTTCGGCGCCGGCGCACAGTTTTGGATACAGTCCCCGGCACGGCTATTGTAGCGGATTTCCTCCTGCCCGTCAATCTTCCGCTGTCGATATGCTGCCGGATAAATGTCTCTGCAGTCTCACAGCTTTCTCCGCCTGAGAGTTCCTCCATTATAATTCCATGTTCCCCGCAGTCACTGAGATAGTTTCCGAATCCCTCCGTGAACATCCAAAGTTTGTTGACGCCGTTGACCCGGGGCTTCAGGTACGGTTTCATTTTCATGGAGAAGTCCACGTAATCCCTGCGGGAAAGATTTCTGACGTCAAACGGATACAGATGCTCCATCCCCTGATGCAGCGCCAGATAAATACAGCAGTCGCATGCCGTCGCCGCTTCGCATCCCCCGATATACATAACTACGTTCTTAAACCACTCCTGACTGCCGCCGACCGCTCCGTCCACGGAAAATATTCCAGAATTTTCTTCATTTATACATGCCGCCTTTCCTGTTTCCCCGTAATTATAGCATATTTATGCCGCTGACAGCCCTGTATGGTCGAAATGTACATTATTTTTCTTTTTTTTTAGTCACTCGTTACATTGTCCGTTTTTGTCTTCAGGATTATACTGATTTCAGATTCAACGAAAACAATTATTTTTAAGGAGGCTACATAAAATGGCAAGCTTATCACTTGAGGGCATTCAGAAAATTTACCCGAACGGATTCCACGCAGTTAAAGACTTCAATCTTGAGATTGAAGACAAAGAATTTATCATCTTCGTAGGACCTTCAGGATGTGGTAAATCTACAACACTTCGTATGATCGCAGGTCTGGAGGATATCTCCGGCGGTACACTGAAGATCGACGGTAAAGTTATGAACGATGTAGAGCCGAAAGACCGTGATATCGCGATGGTATTCCAGAACTACGCTCTGTATCCGCATATGACAGTATATGATAACATGGCATTCGGACTGAAACTTCGTAAAGTTCCGAAAGACGAAATTGATAAGAAAGTCCGCGAAGCAGCAAGAATCCTTGACCTTGAGAAACTGCTTGACCGTAAACCGAAGGCTCTTTCCGGTGGACAGAGACAGCGTGTTGCTATGGGACGTGCGATCGTTCGTAATCCAAAAGTATTCCTTATGGACGAACCTCTTTCCAACCTGGATGCAAAACTGAGAGTTCAGATGCGTATCGAGATTTCCAAACTTCATGAGAATCTGGGTGCTACGATCATCTACGTAACACATGACCAGACAGAGGCTATGACACTTGGTACAAGAATCGTTGTTATGAAAGACGGTGTTGTTCAGCAGGTAGATACACCTCAGAACCTTTACAATACACCGTGCAACCTGTTCGTAGCAGGATTCATCGGATCTCCGCAGATGAACTTCATGGATGCTGTATGTAAAGTAAACGGACAGGACGTAACTCTTACAGTCGGCGAGCACGTATTGAAAGTACCGGCTTCCAAGAAGAAAGCACTCATCGAAGGCGGATACGACGGAAAGACAGTTGTTCTCGGAATCCGTCCTGAGGATGTACATGATTCAGAAGCATTCATCAGCAACTCACCGGACAGCGTGATCACATCTACGATCAAAGTTTACGAGCTGCTCGGCGCTGAAGTATTCCTGTACTTCGATGTAGAAGGAACACAGATGACAGCACGTGTAAATCCGCGTACAACACTGAGAACAGGTGACAAAGCTGTATTCGCACTCGACATGGAAAAGATCCATGTATTCGACAAAGAGACAGAGTTGACGATTACAAACTAATGTTTTAAAATTGGGATAGCAGCTGAGCGGCAGCAAAGATGCTATTCACCGCTGGTCAGCCTGACCGGCAAGCTTACCGCTTATCTATCATAATATGAGGGGCTGCACTTGGGCAACGAGTGCAGCCTTTTTTATCAGATGGGAGAAGACTTGCGAACGAGTCTTGAAACGGAGAAGAGAATGGACCACACACAGGAACTGACAAAAGTACTCGCAGAGTTAAAGAGGATCACAGGTATCTCAATGGAAGTGACTGCAGATACTCCTGAAGAGGCCGAACAGGCCATCATGCAGATCCGCTGTCTGTGTACGGCTTATAAAGAAAAATACAACAAAGCTGATTTCCTGCAGGGATTGATGACCGGCGGGATTCCCGCTTATGATATCGCAGAGCGCGCAGCTCGTCTCCATATCAATCCTGATGACCAGCGCGTCCTGTTTCTTCTGGAATCCAGGCATATAGATGATACTGTGACAGAAATCCTGAAAAGTATGTTTCCTGCCCAGACCAAGACATATCTTGTCCCCATTACGGAGGATACCCTCGCGCTTCTCCGTCCGGTCCGGGCCGGTGAGACAGGTGCAGACAGCCGTCGCATTGCCCGCACGATCGTAGATACTCTGAACACAGAGGCTCTGGCCCAGGTGCAGTTAGCATACAGCTTTATGTTCAAAAGCTTAATGGATCTGCCGGAAGCATTTCGAGAGACAAGCCTGGCCCTGAAAGTAGGAAAACTCTTCTACTCAGAGCAGACTGTATTCCCGTATAACGAGCTCGGGATCGGAAGACTGATCTATCAGCTCCCTGTTTCTTTGTGTGAAAATTTTCTGAAAGAAATCTTCGGTCCTGATGTACCTGAAGCTTTTGACGAGGAAACACTCGGAACAGTCAACCGTTTTTTCCAGAACAATCTCAATATTGCAGAAACTTCCCGTCAGCTTCACATGCACCGCAATACGCTGATCTACCGCCTGGAGCAGATTGAGAAACGGACCGGACTTGATATCCGGTTATTTGAGGATGCCATGACCTTCAAAATCGCAATCATGGTATTAAATTACTTACAATCAGAAAGGAACCATTAAACTATGAATGACGCATTATATGAACAGCTAATCTCCCGAAGACCAAAGGCCTATGACCTGCCGGTCCGTATCCTGGTGATCCTTGTGATCGTGGCAGTAGCTTTACTCGGCATGCCTTTTATCGGCTTCCTGTCATTTATGATCGCAGTCATCCTCGCAGTCGTTGCTTATTATTTCATCTTCCCGAAACTAAATGTGGAATATGAGTATATTATCCTCAATCACGATCTGCAGATTGATGCCATCTACAACAAAGCCAAACGTAAACGTCTCCAGAATATAGATATACAGGGAGCTGAGATCATCGCACCAAAGGGATCACCGAGACTGAATTCCTACAAGCCGGATAAAGTATACGATTACAGTTCAGGCAATCCGTCCGGAAAAGCTTATGCTATCATGATGCCCATGGATCAGAAAAATGCATGCATCTACATTGAACCCGATGCGAAGATGATCGATCATATGAAACAGTGGATGGGGATGAAGATGTATCAGGACTAGATTCGAATTTTTCGTACTGGCTTGATATTCCAAACAAAGTCTGAAACACTGCCAAGTAAGCAGCCTGACTCACGTATCCGTAGACAGAGAAAAGGGTTGATACCAGCTCCGGTTACAGGAAATAACTCAAAGTAACAAAGCAGGAAAATGACTAAAAACAAGTGAAAAAATGCGGAACTCGCAAGCTCAAGCAACCGCATTTTTCCACTTAACGTCATCTCCCTGCTTTTAACTTTTCCTAATTTCCTTCCACAGTCGCCGCTCTCAACCCTTTTCTCTGTCTACGGAAGGCACATCAAAACGGCTGCAAACGCATGCTTTTTGACATTTTACCAATTTATCAAACCGATACGAAAAATACTTATATAAACAGGAAGAAATTCGGAGCTTTTCCGACTAAGATTTATATGACATCTGACTGATAAAGTACCAGTTAAACCACGAGGGCGACTTCGAAATAATCTGTCAGAAAAAGTTAAGGGGCTGGGAGCTGATGTTAAGCCGCAAAATGGATTGTTTGAGCCAAAGGCGAGTTGTCCATTTTGCGGCTTCGTTTTTAATCAGATTCCAGACCCTTTAGTTT
>DYCJ01000097.1:0-6349 GCA_019418195.1 Clostridiales bacterium
AGAGTATGGAAGGAACGGGCTGGACGTTCTATATTTACCGGCCTACAGAAGTTATAACAGAATCTGTGTGGCTTCTTATAGCAAGAAATATTCCGATCGTTGTCATCTGTATTATCCTGCTGGTGCTTGTCGGCTATGTGTTCTCCAGGCGGATGGTTTCCTGTCTGGAGCGTCTGACGGAGAATATGAACCAGATCCATCTGGGATTTCGAAAGGTGACGGTTACCAGTAATTCGAATGACGAAGTGGGTGTGCTCATACGCTCGTTCCGTCGGATGATGGATCAGATCAACCACCTGATCTCAGAGGTATATGAGGGGAAGATCAAGCTTCAGAATAGCGAGATGAAAGCTCTGCAGGCACAGATTAACCCGCATTTCCTCTATAATTCCCTGTCCATCATCAACTGGAAAGCACTTGAGGCAGGGGAGGATGAAATCAGTAAAGTGACACTGGCGCTGTCGACTTACTACCGTACAAGCCTGAATCGCGGTGAGACGATGACGACAGTTGAGAACGAGATCAGCAATATAAGAGCTTATCTGAAAATACAGCTGGTCATGCATGACGACAGCTTTGCCGTGAAAGAAGAGATCGATCCGGAAATATCCGGATATGAGATTCCAAAGCTGATCCTTCAGCCTCTTGTGGAAAATGCCATCGATCACGGGCTTGATATGTCGGAGAGTGAGGAGAAATGCTTATATGTCGGAGCAACGCAGGATGGTGATTTCCTTGTGTTCACTGTGAGAGACAACGGCATCGGTATGGAGCAGCAAAAGTCGGATGAGATTCTTACATATCAGTCGTCGGGTTATGGGGTGAGAAATGTGTGTGAGAGGATACAGGTCCTGTATGGAGAAGCCGGTTCGATGAAAGTGACGAGTGGTCCCGGCAAGGGTACTGAGGTAAAGATAAAAATTCCGAAGAAAGCAGGAAAGAAAGCATAATGAAAAGACGCGTATTACAACTGGCAGCACTGATGGCTGCGTTGATACTCCTTTTTGTCGGCTGTTCCGGCAGCATACCCGGTCAGAGCGGTGTTGACACGGAAAACGTTGAAAGCTCAGATGATTCAGGAACTGCAGATCCTGAATCGGATCAGGCGGCATGGGAAGAGGCGGCGCACACACCTCTCGGAAAATATCCGGAGACAGTCGAGTACACTCTTGGCAAGATCTCGGGAGCAAACAATTCCAATCTGCCCGCGGGGGATACTTACGAAGACAACGCTTATACGAGATATCTCAAAGAGATCCTGAATATCCAGAATGTAGATATATTTGAACTGGAGGCGGGCGGCTCTTACGAGGAGGCTCTCGAGATGAGCATCGCAGACCGTTCGATTCCCGATGTGCTTGTGGTAAACGGCAGGGACAATCTGGAGAAACTTGTGAAAGCCGGGCTTGTGGAAGATCTGACCTCGGTCTATGAAGAATGTACGACGGATGTTATAAAAGAGATGTATGCCAGCTACGGCGAAGACCTGCTCGGCTCTGCCACATTTGACGGGAAACTTTACGCTTTCCCTAATACAGCTATTGATGACGGACATATGCTCCTCTGGCTGCGGGCTGACTGGATCAGGGAACTGGGACTTGAGGAGCCCCGGACGATGGATGAGGCTATGCAGATCATCAAAGCTTTTGTGGAAAACGATATTGCAGGAGACGGAAGGACGGTGGGCCTTGCCTGCAGCACCGGCCTTATTGCAGGTTCCAGTGAGACTTACGGAGTGGACGGAATATTTACCAAATTTGGATCTGCGCCGGAGAAATGGATTCTTGATGACGAAGGAAATGTGGTGTACGGTTCTGTTACTTCCGAGACAAAAGAAGCGCTGCGGTACTTGAATCGGCTGTATCAAGACGGAATACTGGATTCCCGCTTCTTGCTGCGCAAAACAGATAATATTGATGAATTGCTCATAAACGGATACTGTGGCGCTGCTTTCGGGCGGTGGTGGGCGCCTAATAATCCGCTGAGCTTGTCCTACAGTGAGGATAAAAGTGCGGAATGGAAGCCGTATCTTTTTGCGGAGGACGTTCAGGATGAACCGCAGACTTTTGAGTCATATGACGAATGGATGTATGTAGTTGTTCGTAAAGGATATGAGCATCCGGAGATCGTCGGGAAATATGTGAGCGCTATTTTTGATTATTCGAGATATGAGGATGAGCATTATGCATCAGAGGTAAACGATTATTTTTCGATTAATGTAGACCCGACCGCAAGACCTATGAATATCAATGTGGATTACATAGACGCCCTGTACCGCTGCGGGGACAATCTGCAGAAAGCGCTGGAGGGAGAGATAAGCGTGACCGAGCTATCCGGGCTTGAGAAGTCTTATTATAATACCTGCCGTTCTTTCCTGAATGGTAACCTGACGACAGCCAACGGCTGGGCAGCATACGCATCGAGAATCCAGGCTGTGGAAGTGCTTGACAGTATCGGCACGAGGAAGAAGCCCGCAATTTCTCTAGGAGCCGCAGATGCAGATATTCCGCAGAATCTGCAGGATCTGGAATCGACGGCTTTCCTGAAAATCATAGCAGGAGAGGAGCCGGTGGACTATTTTGATACCTTTGTACAGGAGTGGTATGCTGGCGGAGGAGGAGAACTGACGGAAAATGTGAGAGATTCTTATCAGTAAATATCCTTCCGGCAGTATTGAAAAAATGCCACGGCAATCCCGGCAAGTGTTACGGTACATCCGATGGCGGCCAGTACCGGATCGATCCTGACGTCGGTTATGATATCAGCAGCTTCGGCATACCCGAATGGTGTAATGTATTTGAGCCATTCCGCGTCTTCCGTGATATTGGCGATGATGTTCAGAAAATAAAGGATCGCAGCCATACCGAGCCCGATGCCGATGCCGCTTCTTCTCAGAAATGCAGAGATGCAGAAGCAGACGGCTCCAATCTCTGCCTGGAGCAGAAAGTAAGCAAGATGCAGCAGGAGAAATTCTTTCATCTGGAGTTCCTCACCTATAGCGGCAGTGACAATAAGTGCGGTCAGGATACACACTGCATTCAGGATGATGATCTGCAGCAGGATGCGCACCAGTTTTTCGAATACAATGCGTCTGCGGCTGACGGGATGTGTGAAAAGATATTCCGCGGTATGGTTTTTCTCCTCGTCGGCAAGCGAGGTTATACCAAGGTATGCGGCGAAGAAGGCTCCTCCGATACCGGGGATGTTGCCGCATTCCAGACCATAGAAGCCCATCAGTTCCCCGAAGTTCAGCCGGTCCATGCCAAAGGCTTCGGTAAATCCGCCCATAGAAGAAAAAGCGGTGTTCAATTCATTTACCTGATCTTTCATGTCAGGAAATATGAGCAGGCAGATCGTAAGGAGCAGAGCAATCGCCGCCGTCCAGACTGCCAGGGCGATCCGGTTTCTTTTCATTTCAAAATTGAGTAGTGTCATGATCCTTCCCCCCCTCTATTCATAAAAGTGCATAAAGATTTCATTCAGATCCGGTTCTGTGATTGTAATGTCCGTAAGACTTATCTGTGTGAGAAAATGTATCAATTCTTTCATATCACCCTGGTAGAGAAAAGAAACAGTGTTCCCCTCACCTTTCAGATCGCGTATTCCTTTTAAGTTATACTTTTCCGGTTCGCTGTTTTGATGCCCGTCTGTCTGTCCAACAGGCCCTCTGAGCAGGCGGAGCAGTGATGCGCAGTCTTCCGCAAGGGTTAATGTGATTCGTCTGGCGTTCGTCCTGGCAAGTTCTGAAATATCACCGCAGGCGATCATTTTTCCCTCGCGGATGACCGCGGCACGGCTGCAGTACTTTTGCACTTCCGATAAAATATGGGAAGAGAAGAAAATAGTTGCCCCTTTGGCCTGGCGTTCTTTGAGAATCTCGAAAAATTCTTTCTGGATCAGAGGATCGAGCCCGCTTGTAGGTTCATCAAATATATAGAGCTTCGGGCAGTGCTGAAGTGCACATACAATGGAAACTTTTTTTCGGTTGCCCAGGGAGAGCTCGTCGGTCTTCTGTCCGGGGTCAAGCTGGAGCCTTTCACAGAGTCTGCGGCTTTCCTCCCGGCAGTCCTGCCTGCGTAATTTTGCAGAAAGGTTAAGGATTTCCGACACGGTCACACTGGAATAAAACATAGCTTCCGATGGAATATATCCAATATTTCTAAGTGTTTCCTGCCTGTTCTTCAGCACGTCCATATTCATAATAGACGCGCTTCCGGAAGTAGGACGCATCAGTCCGAGCAGCGTGCGGATTGTCGTGCTTTTCCCTGCACCGTTGGGACCGATGAAGCCGTAGAATTCCCCCTCTTTGACAGCCAGATTCAGATCGATAATTCCTCTTTTTTTCCCATATGATTTAGTGAGATGATCTGTAGTGATAATATCCATATCAGCAGCCTTTCCGCATTATCATGAAGATAGTGCATTGTATTGCTTGATGTTGGGGGCAAAAGCCCCCAACTATGATGCCTACGGATTGTTCCGTGCTGCGCACTCCCACAATCCTGCCCAATATTCGCATATCGTGGGATATATATCCCACTTTTATGCTCATATCGGGGCGGGTCCCAAGGTCCTTCACCCACCTATGAGCAAGCTCATGTGGGTTTAGACCTTTTGACCCTGGCATCATTACTTATTATTATATCTCGTTGACCGTTTTTGAGAAGACTGTTTTATATGGATTTTCGCGATAGTGTTTCTTCGATGGAGGTCTCGTGTTAAAATAGGGAGAAAATACATTTGGAAAAAAGAGAAAGGAGCCGATATGGGATATTTTTATTTTACACGGCACGGACAGACGGTATGGAATGTAGAGAATAAGATATGCGGAGTTGCTGACATTGAACTGACAGAACGGGGGCATCAACAGGCGGAGGAACTTGCCGAGCGAATTGTGCGGGAGGGCATCCATATTGACGAAATCATCTGTTCTCCGCTGATGCGTGCGGCGGACACTGCACAGCATATTGCTGAAATAACGGGAATTCCCATGCGTGTCGAGTTGAGGCTGAAAGAGCAGAACTTTGGGAAATATGAGTCTACACCGCGCAACGGAGAAGAGTTTCAGCGGGCCAAGACTTATTTTGTAAACAGCTACGAGGGCGGGGAATCCATGATCCGCTTCTGCCAGAGAATCTACAACCTGTTAGATGACATCAGGCAGGAAGCGGATGGAAAAGTCTATCTTATGGTCGCCCATAATGGAGTTGCCAGAGCAGTCCAGTCCTATTTCACGGATATGACAAATGAAGAATTCGCCCGGTTCGGGATTAAAAACTGTGAACTGAAAAAATATGAATTTGAATATCAGTAAATTATGACCTCTCAACAGAGGTTACAGTGTTTTAATAAAATCTTCCAAAAGCCTTGAAAACAAAGGATTTATCGCAATGTGTTCGCCTTATCTCTTTATACGGTTACACACAAGTTTACTCTTTCCCTCCTTGCTCATAAGGGCAAATGCAAGGGCAAGAAAATCTCATAACAAAATATAACAGAGTGTGGCAATCGGAGAGCTGTGATGTATGTGCGAATATATTATAACGGAGGATTTTTCAATGGACAAGTACATTTACGATGATAAAAATGGTCTGTGGTATGAACTGCAAGGAGATTATTATATCCCATGTCTTATCTTACCAGCCGAAAAAGAACAGCCTATTGGTTTGTGGGGACAGCGGCACTTGCGGTATCTGAAAGAATACCGCCGAGCCACCTACATAACCTTGTTCACAAGCGGCAGGCTGAACAATTACCTTGCTGACATCGACAGGCAGGCGCAGGAGCGCATGGAAAGGCTCACAGAGCAGATGAAACGGGCGCAGGGTATTACGGAGCAGTTAAAGGCGGAAAACGCTTTGGAATGGACACAGAGAATGAATAACATACGGGCGTGTGCAAAGGAGATTGTGGAAAAAGAAATCATCTTTGCATAAGAAGACAGCGGTAGGACTTAGTTTTCCTACCGCTGTATCACTTAAATCAAAAAATATATTGACATTTTTCTATGTGTTGCATATAATAACACATAGACATTTATCTATGGGAGGCGATTGAGAGAGATGGATGAAAAAAGAATTGCGGCAATTTTCAAAGCGTTTTGTGATGAAAACCGCATTAGGATTATAAAACTGCTGCGTTCAGGTGAAAAATGTGCCTGTAAGCTACTGGAAGAAATCAATGTCACGCAGCCCACACTTTCCCACCATATGAAAATTCTTTGTGACGCTGAAATAGTTGTCGGGCGCAAAGAGGGAAAATGGACCCACTATTCTATTTCAGAAAAAGGTGCGGAGCAGGCAAAAGAATGTTTGCGGCAGTTGACAACACTTGATGTTGAAAGCGAAAA
>DYCJ01000097.1:6359-8466 GCA_019418195.1 Clostridiales bacterium
TGAGGAAGTTTATTGATTGCTTTTCCGCACGGCTTATATTCGGGACAATAAATCGACATATTTCAATATAACTATATGAAAGGGGCTTTTTATGGAGACACTAAAAACAATTTGGGACTTTTTTCAAAATGAAGTCCTCGGTATGAACTGGCTGAATCGCCTCATTGAAACATTTTTGAACGCTTGCGGTTTAGATACCACGGGCAAAATAGGAGGAAGTATTCAGTTTTTCATCTATGATACTGTAAAAATTATGGTACTGCTCGGCGTTTTAATTTTGATTATCTCGTATATTCAAAGTTATTTCCCGCCCGAAAGAACCAAAAAGATACTCGGCAGATTTCACGGAATATGGGCGAATATCATCGCCGCCCTGCTCGGTACGGTAACACCGTTCTGCTCGTGTTCCTCTATTCCGCTGTTTATCGGATTTACAAGCGCAGGCTTGCCACTTGGCGTTACATTTTCCTTTTTGATTTCTTCACCGATGGTTGATCTCGGCAGCCTTGTCTTGCTTATGAGCATTTTCGGTTGGAAAGTTGCGGTTTTATATGTAATATTCGGTTTGGTAATCGCTGTGGCTGGCGGAACGCTAATTGAAAAACTGCACCTTGATAATCAAGTCGAGGAATATATCCGAAACGGTCACTCGATTGATGTTCCGCAGGAGGAACTGCATTTCAAAGACCGTATGAAATTTGCGTGGGAACAGGTTGTTGAAACCGCTAAAAAGGTTGCGCCTTATGTTCTGATCGGCGTGGGCATTGGTGCTTTCATTCACAACTGGATTCCTGAAGAATTTATTGTCAAAGCACTTGGCGAAAATAATCCGTTTGGTGTAATTCTTGCTACGATAGTCGGTATTCCGATGTATGCGGATATTTTCGGTACAATCCCGATTGCAGAAGCCCTGCTTGCAAAAGGAGCTTTGCTCGGCGTTGTTCTTTCCTTTATGATGGGCGTTACAACGCTCTCGCTCCCTTCAATGATTATGCTTCGCAAGGCAGTTAAGCCGAAACTGCTTGGTATTTTCATTGGAATATGTGCTGCTGGTATTATTATTGTAGGCTATCTTTTCAACGCAATACAATATTTAATTGTTTAATTTTAGGAGGTTATTATTATGGCATTATTTAACTTTGGAAAGAAAAAGGAAGAAGAAAAGAAAACACCTGCTTGCGCTTGTAGCTGCGGTTGTGCTGCCAGCGAAGCAGAAAGCATTACAAACGATTGCTGTCCTGATTTGAAAGAGGGAGAAATCTGCTGTATCAAAGTGTTAGGGGCAGGTTGTAAATCCTGTCACGAACAATTTGAATACACAAAGCAGGCGGTAAAGGATATGGGACTTTCCGTAGAGGTCGAATACATTACCGATATGCAGAAAGTAATGGAATACGGTGTTATGAGTATGCCTGCCCTTGTTGTCAACGAAAAGGTTGTTGCTATGGGTAAGGTTTTGAAAGCTGCTGATGTGGTTGCTCTGCTGCACAAGCTGGGGTTTTAACGATGGATAAGAAAAAGGTAGCCTTTATTTGTGTGCATAACTCCTGCCGCAGTCAGATTGCAGAAGCACTTGGAAAACATTTGGCGGGAGATAAGTTTGATTTCTATTCTGCCGGAACAGAAACAAAATCACAAATCAATCAGGACGCTGTGCGGCTTATGAAACAGCTTTATGGGATAGATATGGAGCAAAGCCAATATAGCAAGACGATTGATAAAATCCCTACGCCCGATATTGCGATTTCAATGGGGTGTGATGTCGGTTGTCCCTATATCGGTAGAGCGTTTGATGATAATTGGGGACTTCCCGATCCGACGGGCAAAAGTGATGAATGTTTTATACAGGTCATTGAGAGAATATCTCAAAAAATAAAAGACTTGAAATTAAAAAAGTAACATGAAAGCCACAGAATGGATATATTGCCCTATCTGCGGCAATAAAACTCGCACAATGATACGGGAAGATACAGAATTAAGAAACTTCCCTCTCTACTGTCCGAAGTGCAAAAAGGAAACAATCATCAATGCTCAGGATATGAAAGTCACGCTTGCAGAACACAACCTCCGCCTGAAGCTGGCGCAGGCGTTTCAGTACGCTCTCCCG
>DYCJ01000098.1:0-1105 GCA_019418195.1 Clostridiales bacterium
TTTCAAGGATTGTGGCACTTGTTATTTGCCTCTAACTGTCAAAAACGAGATTATAGCCCACAGGTAATGCAATAGAGAAAGGAGACCTGGAGAGTATGCAGATCACAGATGTACGTGTACGCAAAGTTGCGAAAGAGGGGAAATTAAAAGCCGTGGTATCGATCACGATCGATGATGAATTCGTGGTCCATGATATTAAGGTGATCGAAGGAGAAAAAGGGCTTTTCATCGCAATGCCGAGCAAGAAGGCCCTGGACGGTGAATACCGTGATATCGCACACCCGATCAATTCCGGTACAAGAGAGAGGATTCAGTCTACGATACTTTCAAAGTATGAAGAATCACTTGAAGAGGAAGAACCGATCGTGGTCGACGAGATGTAGGCAGGAAGGGAAAAGAAGCCCGGACTATAAAGAATGGGAAAAGTGAATATGGAAAAGTAACAGGGCTGCCGCCGATGCGGCAGCCCTCTTTGCTGTCTAGGGCAGTTCGAATGTCATCTCTTTGCCGTTTGCAGGATGCTTAAATTCAAGCCGGTATGCGCACAATTTCAGAGGGGCATTATTGTTCTTGCGGATAAGACTGCCGGTACCCGGTCTGTCAGCAGAAATTTGTCCGTATTTCCGGTCTCCGGCGAGCGGACATCCCAGGTGGGCCATCTGTACCCGGATCTGGTGATGGCGTCCGGTATCTAATTTGATCTTTACAAGTGATGTGACGGGCTTTGAATCTTCGCAGATTTTTTCTGTCCGGTAATGAAGTCTTGCCAGCTTTGCTCCGTGAGTCTCCTTTGTACAGATACGGGATGTATTGGTGCGCCCGTCTTTTACCATGTAATCTTCCAGTGTGCCCTCGGGCGGCTCGGGGATGCCGTTCACAACAGCACGGTAATATTTGCCGAATCCGGAGGAGGTGAGCTGCCGGTTTAAATCCTTGGCGGCAGCAGGCGTCTTTGCAAATACGAGAAGTCCTTCGACCGGCTGGTCGAGACGGTGGATAACAGCAAGGTAATAGGGCTTGTTTGTACCGGCACCTTTCGCAGAAGAAGCCAGATGATTTTTTAAAAGGCTTACCATATCGGCGGTGCCTATCCGTGCGCTCTGAA
>DYCJ01000098.1:1115-8450 GCA_019418195.1 Clostridiales bacterium
GCTTATGGCAGACGATAATGTGGGGATCTTCATATATAATAAATGTCCTTATATCCGGTTGCATAGTTTATGTTCCTTTCTTGACTTTTATACGGGCAGCGACTAAACTGATTATCATATAAAAGAATTTTGCGGTCAAGCTTTTTAAGGAGGCAATTCATGATAAATAATGACTGGGAAAGATTCGGTGACGAGATACGCAGGACGATTCAGGATGCGGTGGACAACAGAGATTTCAGCAGGCTGAACCAGACGGTCTCAGATACGATCGGAAAAGCGATGGATACGGTATCCCGGGGGATGAAGGATGCCAAAGGGGCTGCAGGTGTGGATCTGGACAGTGTGTTCGGCAATAATTCCGGAAACCAGAAGAAAAAATATGATACACGCCACGTTGATTCCGGACAGCAGCAGTATCAGCAGCCGGCAAGGCCAGCCAAAAAACTTCTCTATCTCAAAGGGACATCTACAAGGATAGGCGGGATATTTCTGGCAGTGACAGGGTATATTTTCACTGCAGGTTCAATTATATTTTTGCTGCTTCTGGCTTTGGGCGCGGCTGCGACAGGTTTTGATCTTGTGCTGAAGGTCGGAATGGCAATCTTCGGGCTGTTCGGGGTGGCTTTTCTTGTCATGGGACTCGCCGGCACGAACATGGCGTGCTCGGTAGGGCGGTTCCGGAAGTATGTCAAGGTGATCAAAGACCGGGAATACTGTGAGGTCAAAGAACTTTCCCAGAAGACGGGGAGGTCTGTAAAAGCGGTTGTAAAGGATTTGAAGAAGATGATCCAGAAAGGATGGTTTTGTCAGGGCCATCTGGACGAGCAGGGAACCTGCCTGATGACCAGCAATGAGGCTTACAGCCAGTACACTGCCCTGATGGAGCGGACAAAAAAGGAGAAGGCTGAGCGCGAGGCAGAAGCGGCCAGACAGCAGCAGGAGTTTTCAAAACTCTCTCCTGAAGTACAGAAAATTATCCAGGCAGGAGATGAATATGTGAGAAAAATCCGGGAGGCAAATGACGCGATCCCGGGAGAAGAGATATCCGCCGAAATGTCAAGGATGGAAATGCTTGTGGACAGGATATTTGACAGGGTGGAGGAACATCCGGAATCCGTTGCCGATATCCGGAAACTGATGGAATACTACCTTCCTACAACGATCAAGCTTCTGGACGCTTATGAAGATCTGGACGCGCAGCCGGTACAGGGGGAGAATATCATTACAGCCAAGAAAGAAATCGAGAAGACGATAGATACGCTGAATACAGCGTTTGAAAAACTTCTGGACGACCTGTTCCAGGATACGGCATGGGATCTGTCATCTGATATCTCTGTGCTGCAGACGATGCTGGCACAGGAAGGCCTGACCGAAGACGGCCTGAAAAATGCAGGAAGAAAACTTTGAATGCAGCGAAGCGGAGCCGGAGTGCCCGCTGTAGATATTACAGATCAGAAAGAAGAATAAAAGGAGGAAAAGAAGATGGGGAATGAATTTCAGGACGTGAGCGCGGCCCCCACACTGACTCTGGATCCGTTCCAGACACAGGAAAAGAAACAGCCGCCGGCAGAGGAAAAGAAAGAAGAACCTGCTTTGGATGAGAGTATCCTTACGGACGAAGAACGCAGGACGGTTGACGCATTTGCGCAGCAGATAGACCTGACCAATTCTACTCTTGTGCTTCAGTACGGAGCAGGTACACAGAAGAAGATGGCGGATTTTTCGGAGGATGCACTCAATAATGTACGTTCCAAAGATCTCGGGGAAGTGGGCGAACTCTTAAGCGGTGTGGTCAAAGAACTGAAAGGATTCGATGAAGAGGAAGAAAAAGGTGGGATCTTCGGTCTCTTTAAGAAAGCATCCAGCAAGATCGAATCCATGAAAGCAAAGTATGCCAAAGCTGAGGCAAATGTCAATGAGATCGTAAAAGTGCTTGAGAAGCATCAGGTGCAGCTCATGAAGGATACTGCTCTTCTGGATAAGATGTACGAGCTGAATCTGACCTATTTTAAAGAGCTGTCCATGTATATCCTTGCAGGAAAGAAGAAACTGGCAGAAGTAAAAAACACACAGCTCAAAGAACTTCTGGATAAAGCTAAATTGTCCGGGCTCCCGGAGGACGCGCAGGCAGCGAAAGATCTGGACTCTATGTGTAATCGGTTTGAGAAGAAGATCCATGACCTGGAACTTACAAGGATGATCTCGATCCAGACAGCGCCGCAGATCCGGCTTGTCCAGAATAATGATACCCTGATGGTTGAGAAAATCCAGTCGACGATCGTCAACACTATCCCGCTGTGGAAGAGCCAGATGGTGCTTGCCCTCGGAGTGGAACATTCCGCGCAGGCTGCGGCAGCACAGCGCGAGGTGACAGACATGACCAATGAACTCCTGAAGAAGAATGCGGAGAAGCTGAAGATGGCTACCATTGATACAGCGAAAGAGTCTGAGCGTGGCATCGTAGATATGGAGACTCTTAAGGCCACGAACGAATCTCTGATCTCTACACTGGATGAAGTCATGAATATCCAGAGAGAAGGCCGTCAGAAGAGAGCTGAGGCAGAGGAAGGGCTGCGCAATATGGAACAGGAGCTCAAAGCAAAACTTCTGGAGATACAGGGGTAAATCCGTCTGCATATATCAGATAGCTGAACTGTTATAGTAAAACAGCAGGTTGACAGGCCGTGTAAATTCGGTTAAAATCACAGTTACGGACAGCGATGAACGGGATTAGTATATACAAGGAAATGCCGCAGAGAGAAGGCGGATGGTGCGAGCCTTTTGCAGGACTGTATAGAACCGGCCTGGGAGCTTCTGCGCGAAAGTGCAGCGTATTGTACCGCGTTAAGGGCGAAAGAGTGAACCGCACATAAGTGCAGTTAATTAGGGTGGTACCGCCGGGATATCCGGTCCCTTGTTATGAGGGACTTAAGATGTCCCGGCGTTCTTTTATCGAAGAACGCATTGAAAAAAGAATGTGGTAAAGGAGAAGAAAAAATGGCAAAGGAAAAGAAGCTGGTTCAGTCGATCACTTCGAGAGACGAAGATTTTGCACAGTGGTACACGGATGTTGTACGCGAGGCGAAACTGTGCGATTATTCAGGAGTAAAAGGATGTTTGAATTATCTGCCGAACGGCTATGCGCTGTGGGAGAATATTCAGGCAGACCTTGATAAACGTTTCAAAGATACAGGTGTGGAGAATGTATATCTCCCGGTGCTGATCCCGGAGAGTCTGCTCCAGAAGGAGAAAGATCATATCGAGGGATTTGCTCCTGAAGTGGCGTGGGTTACACACGGCGGTATGGAGCAGCTCCAGGAGCGCTTCTGTATCCGTCCGACATCTGAGACTTTATTCTGTGATGTGTGGAGCAAAACAGTTCAGTCATACCGTGACCTGCCGAAAGTATGGAATCAATGGTGTTCTGTGCTGCGCTGGGAGAAGACGACGAGACCGTTCCTCCGCTCCAGAGAGTTCCTGTGGCAGGAGGGACATACGATCCACGCCACATACGAGGAAGCAGAAGAACGTACAAAGATGATGTGGAAAGTATACAAGGACTTCGTGGAAGAAGATCTTGCAATCCCGGTAGTGGCAGGACGCAAGACGGAGAGTGAGAAGTTTGCAGGAGCGCAGGATACTTATACGATCGAAGCACTGATGCATGACGGACAGGCGCTCCAGTCTGCAACGAGTCATTTCTTCGGAAATGCCTTCCCGGATGCATTCAATATCAAATATGCGGATAAGAATAACGAACTCCACAGTGTATATGAGACATCATGGGGATTATCCACCAGGATCATCGGTGCGATCATCATGGTACACGGCGATGACAGTGGTCTGGTGCTCCCGCCGAGGATCGCACCGGTACAGACGAGGGTCATCCCGATCGCACAGCACAAAGAAGGTGTTCTTGACAAGGCAAATGAGCTTCTTGCAGCGTTGAAGGCAGCGGGGTACCGCGCGAAGATCGATGATTCCGAGAAGAGCCCGGGATGGAAGTTTAGTGAGCAGGAGATGCTCGGTATCCCGACACGTATCGAAATCGGTCCGAAAGATATCGAGAACGGACAGGTCGTAGTTGTACGCCGTGATACAAGAGAGAAGATCGTTGTTTCCATCGATGAGATCTCGACCAAACTTGGCGAGATCCTCGAGACAATCCAGAAAGACCTCTATGCAAAGGCAAAAGCGTTCCTTGATGAGCATATCAGTACAGCGACGACGATCGAAGAGATGAAGGACGCTGTCCAGAATAAGAAAGGATTCGTCAAAGCAATGTGGTGCGGTGAGGAAGCGTGTGAGGATGAGATCAAAGCCCAGGCAGGAGGCGTGACATCCAGATGCATTCCTATGGAAGAAGAGCATCTCTCTGACGTGTGCGTCTGCTGCGGAAAACCGGCGAAGCATATGGTATACTGGGGAAGAGCGTATTAATATTGCGATAACTAAGAGCTTCAGTGCGGTCTTTCGGACCGCGCTGGGGCTTTTTGAAAATGTGCAAATTCAGTTGAGCTCTCCGGCCCGGTGTAATATAATGATGCCAGGGTCAAAAGGTCTAAACCCACATGAGCTTGCTCATAGTTGGGGGCTTTTGACCCCAACATCATATAATAATACGATAGGATAAATGATTTTCAGAAAGGTTTGAGAACGACAGTGATTTACAATAATATTCTTGAAGCAATGGGAAATACACCCCTGATCCGTCTGCAGCGCATGGCGGAAAAGGGCAGCGCGCAGATCCTCGTAAAGTTCGAGGGACTCAATGTCGGCGGTTCTATCAAGACGAGGACCGCTTACAATATGATACGTGACGCCGAGGAAAAAGGGCTCATAAAGGAAGACACTATCATCGTTGAACCGACCAGCGGCAATCAGGGGATCGGGCTGGCGCTCGTGGGCGCGGTGCGCGGATACAAGACGCGGATCATCATGCCTGATTCTGTCAGTGAGGAGCGAAGGAAACTGATGAAACATTACGGCGCTGAGGTGGTCCTGATCCATGACGCCGGAAATATCGGAGAGTGTATTGAAGAGTGTTTGAATACTGCGCTTAAGATGGCGGAGGAAGATCCGAGAATCTTTGTCCCCCAGCAGTTTGAAAATCCGGCAAACCCGGCGGTACACAGATCAAGGACGGCCATAGAGATCCTGGACCAGGCCGGCTGCATGATCGACGGCTTCTGTTCGGGTATCGGAACAGGAGGTACGATCACGGGGATCGGTGAAGTGCTCAAAGAGAGGAATCCGGAGATGGAAATCTGGGCGGTAGAGCCGGAACATGCGGCTATCCTTTCCGGCGGATCTATCGGCACTCATCTCCAGATGGGCATCGGGGACGGACTGATCCCGGAGATTTTGAACACGCAGATCTACGATGATATCTGTATCGTGACAGATGAGGAAGCCATTCAGACATCGCGTGAACTGGCCTCAAAAGAGGGCATCATGTGCGGGATCTCTTCCGGGACGAATGTGGCAGCAGCGATCAAACTTGCGAGAAAGTTAGGAGAAGGGAAGACTGTGGTCACAGTTCTTCCGGACACGGCGGAGCGGTATTTCTCCACACCGCTGTTTGAAGAATAAGGGCGTTGCGACAGATAAGAAAATAGTGCGGTTTTTGTTTTGCTATGGGGGATTTGTTATGGATGATCAAATGAAAAACGGTGCGGCGGCGTACGGCTGCTTTCTTATAATTCCGCTTAAATACGAAAGAGATTCTTTCAAGAAGATACAGTTGGAAAAGATTGGCAGAAGCGAACCTGTTACTACGATGGATCTCAACGAAAATATCAAAGCTATGCTGTCGCCGGGGAATGAGACGGCAGCAGGAACGGGATATATTATCTCCCGGGATGCGCTGACTGCGCAGATGACATCCGGGGAAGACAGAGATGCCGTTAAGGACTTTCGGGTTATTGATAAAAGCGGAGCGTTCACTTTTGAGCTGAGTGACTCATGGCTGTATGTATTCCGTACACGGGTTGCTTTTTTGTGCCTTAATCTTTCCTTTGACAAAATAGAGACGCTGCAGGCGATATGTAATCCCGGGTGGGCGTATAATCCGGCTGAGTTTTTCTGGAACGACCCGATGGGAGAAAGCCATCCTTTTTCCGTGGAAAAGTGGCTGTCGGACTTTCTGTCTCCACTGGGGATTCAAAAGTTCTTCGATGGTGAATCATCTTATCTGCTGGATGCCTACACGTATATTTTTACTGTGGTGCCGCAATGGTTCGAAAATCTCGAGCAGATGCGGAAACCGGTATTTAATCTGCATAAAATGATGCCTCTTGACATAGAGTCGGAGGATGAGGCCGAGGAAGATATCCGTTATGTCTATGCAGCCAGAAACCAGGAAAAGGATGCATACCGCTGGGGGTGCTGTGTCACATCACAGACTATTTCGTATATAGTGGCAGATGAGACGATGGATTTTGAGGCGGAAAGAAGCGCTCAGGCATCTGACGGACTTCCGGTAGTGCTCCTGGCTCTGTATGAGAAGTATACCTGTCTTCGTTTTGCCGAACTGACACGAATGAATAAGGGGAAGATAAAGGAACTTAAAGAGTTGATGCTTAATTTCCAAGCGTTTGGCACAGTGACTCCGGCAAACCTTTCCCGATGGCATAATGTAAAACAGATTTATGCAAATCTGCTGGAGGTTAATGATATTCCGGCGGCTATTGAAGATATAAGCACAAAGCTCAACATTCTTACAGCGCACCAGGAGGCTGTGGAACATGCACGGAGTGAGACGATCATAAATCTTATAACTATTTTCGGAATTGTATCCATTCTGGCGTCTGTTCTGTCTATCGTACAGATACTGGCAGATGGAGATCTTCTGATATGGGTGTCGACTATTCTTACTACTATTATGCTGGCGCTCGTCACAGCCCTGGCTATCATACGGCGGTGAAAAGCTGCTTATTCGTATAGCGGTTCAGTGTGCGCCATTTGCAAAGGCGCACTAACGTGCTTACCGCGGCAATGCCGCTTCTTTGCTCATATAGAGGCGCTCAGCTCATCAGGAATAGAGCAGTCCGATTCTTATGCAGGCATAAATCGAACCCGCTCATTCCTGATGGCTGAACTGTTTTGTACAAAATTCTTGTAAAATCCCTTGACTTTCCGATATAAACGTAATAAACTAGTCTAGCGTGCACGAAAAGGCAGCGTTCTTTTTGTGCGCTCAAAAGGATAATGACAAGATTATCCGCAGCCCTTCACGGCATAAGCCGTGAGGAAACGAATAATTCATAGGAGGTGAAAAGGAATGCCAACATTTAACCAGTTAGTTAGAAAAGGACGTCAGACTTCTGAGAAAAA
>DYCJ01000099.1 GCA_019418195.1 Clostridiales bacterium
CTTAAGACTCCGACAATATTCTTATTCACTCTCGCCATGGACTCCAGAAGAGAGACCTGGTTCTGCGGGATACGCATATGAGTCCGGTCGATCCCCTCAGACTCACTCAGCTCGTCCAGTCCGAAGCAATACAGAACGACATCCGCCGACTGCGCAAGATCAACAGCTTCTTTTGCCAGAACAGCATCCTCTTCTCCGGTTCGGATATATCCTTTTGAAGTTCCGGCAAGCACGAGGTCATATCCTTTGATCATCTCGGCCATCTTATCCAGTTCTGTCGCATTTACCATGGAAGACCCTGCACCCTGATATCTTGGATCGAATGCAAAATCACCGATCAGAGCGACCCTTGTCCCCGGCTTCAACGGAAGGATATTCTCCTCATTTTTCAGAAGCACCGCGCTCTCCGCTGCAGCTTTCCGCGCCAGCGCATGGTGTCCTTTCCTGTCAAACTCTGCAGGAATGTCTCTTTCCTTTGTAAGTGTAAGGACAGCTTCCAGAAGTCGGTCGACACACTCGTCCACGGCCGCCTCTGATATTTTACCTTCTTTCACAGCCGCCACGATCTGCCTTGCAGAATCGAGTCCCGGTGTCGGCATCTCCAGATCAGATCCGGCTTCCACGCCCTTGATATGATCATTTGATCCGCCCCAGTCCGTGATGACGATCCCGTCGTATCCCCAGTCATTTCTCAGAATGTCTCTGAGAAGATGCGTGTTTTCGTTGGCATATGTTCCGTTGACCTGATTGTAACTGGTCATGATCGCTTTTGCACCGCCTTCTTTCACGGCGATCTCAAATCCGGTCAGATAGATTTCACAAAGAGTACGCTCATCTACCACCGCGTTCATTGCCATTCTGCGGAGTTCCTGACTGTTTACGGCAAAGTGCTTCGGGCAGGCATAGACGCCCTGGCTCTGGATTCCGCGTACATATCCCGCCGCCATCTTGCCTGCAAGATACGGGTCTTCGGAAAAATACTCAAAGTTTCTTCCGCAGAGCGGGCTTCTCTTTATATTGAGTCCCGGTCCCAGCACTACATGGACGCCCTGTACGCCCGCCTCTTCGCCGAGCGCTTTTCCGATCTCCTCGCCCAGTTCGGGATCCCAGCTGTTGGCTACCGTTGCCGCAGTCGGGAAACAGGTAGCAGGAAGCGAGGGATTTAACCCCAGATGGTCGCCGGCCCCGGCCTGCTTACGGATACCATGCGGTCCGTCGGAGCAGTACATGGACGGAATTCCCAGCCGGGCGAAATCCCAAGTCTGCCATTCTCCCTTACCGCTCAGAAGAGCCGCCTTTTCTTCCAGTTTCATTTTGTCAATTATTTCTTTATGTTTCACAACGCTCCTCCTACTTCTTATCCGGCTCTCCCTCCGGGAAGATGATCTTAAATACAAAGAAAAAGATGATCATAGATACACCGCCTGTGATAAATGTTACAAGCAGGTTATAAATTGCCGGAGCTACATACTGCTGCGCGATCGGCATCCACAGGTTGTTGAATCCGTTACAGATCAGAGAGATCACTACCCATGCGATAAAGTACCACATAGCCTGGTAGACCGGATTTCCCTTACTCTTAAATGTAATATTTCTCTGGAGCGGGAAGTTGATGCACTGTGCAAGGAATGAACCGACTTCATAACTGATAAAATAGCCAAGACCTCCTCCGATCAACACTTCACCCGTCGTTTTATCTGTAAGCACTTCGTACCCCAGCAGGCTCCAGTCAAATTTCACGCCAAAAAGATTCATATGTACCTGCGGCCACATAAACTCCGTGCCCGCAAGACCTTTTCCGAGAAGATGCGGCATGAAAGTGAATACAAGATACTGGAAGATCGTCACTCCCATACTGAAGACAAAGAATTAGAAAATCTGGTAAACCCATTTTGCCAGTTTCGGATGATTTTTTTCAAATCCATTCCATTTTCCCATCCACCATGTCTTTATATTACTCATAAGCTGCCTCCGTTCCATCTTTACAAGGCAGCCCGGACGCATCCGGTCCGGGCCGCTTATTACTGCTTTTTATTTAGAAGCCTGTGATTTTACTTCTGTTGCATTTCTTTTAAGGAATTTCCTGATAGCCACAGCTTCAAGCGCGATAATGATTGCTGCGAAAACAACATCGATCACAATTGCTGCTATCTGCCATCCCATCAGCCCTGTTTCAAGGTTCTCCGGGTCATATGCGCGGCTGTTTACAACAGTATACAGGATGTTCTTGCATGCCTGGCGCATTGCCTGAACGCCTGTCGCGCTCTCCTGGTCTTTCACGTGGTTCGTCTCAGTGTCATAAGCAACCAGCATACAGTCTGTACCATTTCTGATCGCCTGGTCAGAGTTCATATATCCGTATACTCCGAAGTAATCGGTAAGCACGAATCCCTGGAAGCCCCACTCGTCACGGAGTACCGTCTGAAGGAGAGAGCTGCTTCCGCCGGCCCAGTGAGTTCCGATGTAGTTGAATGAGGACATTACGGCTCCCGTGCCGCCCTCTTTTACTGCAAGCTCGAACGGTTTCAGATAGATCTCACGGATCGCCTGCTCGTTGGACCATGTGCAGAGCATGCTCAGACGATTGGATTCCTGATCATTCAGCGCAAAATGTTTCATGTATGCATACACGCCGTACTCGTTTGCTCCGATGATAGCGTTTGCAGCCATTTTACCTGAGAGAAGTCCGTCTTCTGAATAGTACTCAAAGTTACGTCCTGCAAATGCGCTGCGGTGGATGTTCATAGCCGGTGCATACCATCCGGACACTCCCATCTCGTCAGCCATCTTGCCGATGCTCTGTCCGAATGCATTTGCGATATCTGTGCTCCATGTGTTTGCGATCATAACTGCTGACGGGAATCCTACGGAACCAGTTCCTGTAAAGTTATTGTTAATGGATGCAGGACCGTCACAGTCGATCGTCTGCACTTTGTTAATGCTTGCCACACTGTTTGTCTGATATCCGCCAAGGGCGATAAGAGAATCCATATCTTCTACTGACATCTGATCAAGCAGTTCATCCCACTGTGCATCGTCATAGTCAACGCCTCTGAGATCTGCAAGTTCAAGTCCGTTATCAGCCCCTGTTATCGGCATCTCATCCTCTTCATTGTTGTAAGCAGTCGGGTCATAATTGCTGTTGTTGATAAATGTCTCTTTCTGATCTTCCGGCAGAGTATATGTCGCCGGTGCGGCAGTTGCCTCTGCATAGTTTGCGAATCCGTCTGTTCTTGAAAGATATGTAAATTCTCCCGCCGCATAGTCAAATACATTCGTTGCTGTCTGTGCGTCTGTGGAACGTCCGTTTTCTCCGCTGTATGTGATCGTCTCAGGAACGTTATATGTCCGGGAATCGATCACGTTATGAGAATCGCTGTTAATGCTGATCTCATAATTTCCTGCTTCAAGCACATATGCCTTAGCATTCTGATAATCATAAGAAGCCATATCTTCGGCTTTAAATGAGATTGTAACTGTCTCGGAAGCGCCCGGTTCAAGCGTTTCTGTTTTCTCGAAAGCGATCAGGTTTGCAGATGCTTTCTCAATACCGCCGTTTGTATACGGAGGATTATAATAAACTTCTACAACATCTTTACCTGCCACGTCACCGGTGTTTGTTACCGTAACATCAAAGGAGATCGTGCCGTCGGATTCTGTGATCTCACCCATCTCCTGAGTAAACGTCGTATAGGACAGTCCATAACCGAACGGATATACAACCGTCTCATCATAGTTGATCAAACCTTCGACAGCAGCTGTTTCGTAGAATTTGTACCCCACATAGATTCCTTCAACATAATTTACAAAAGACGGAGTGCTCGTCTCCTCTTCACCTGTAGCACCTACGGAGACTACATTGAATTCGTCCATATTGTCATAGTACATAGCGCCGAAGTTGTTCGCTGTAGGTGTTGCTGTCAGATCTGCAACAAATGTATCACTTGTCTTTGCAGACGGGTTCACCTCACCACTCAGGATGGATCCAAGCGCGTTAAATCCGGACTGGCCGGTACCCGGGCACCACAGAGCACCTTTGATCTGTTCATACTCATTGAGGAATCCCAGTTCCATCGCGTTTGCGCCATTATATACAACGACTACATTATCAAAATTCTCACATACCAGATCCAGCATATTCCTCTCAGTCTGGCTGAGCTGCAGATAGTGCTCTCCCGGCTCGAAATCATTGTACTCATCCGAGTTGTTTGTGTAAGTCACCTGGCTTACATCTGTCGGAAGGTCTGCACCTTCGCCGCCGACACGTGTGATCACTACCATAGCTGTGTCTGAGAACTCTTTTGCATTGTTCATCATATCATCGCTGTATGTATCAGCTGTCGGTTCCGGAAGTGTCCAGTCCTGAGCCCACATTCCCACTTCCGGACGGTCTGCACGATAATCTGTATAGAAGTCAGAAAGCTCTGAATTCAGCTCAAATCCCGCATTCTCAAGTCCCTGAAGCAGCGTTACTGTCTCATATGCGTCAGACAGTGAACCTGATCCTGTTCCGCCGTAGCACGGATTTGTGGATGCCCATCCGAATACGTTCAGCTTATTATTGTCTGAAAGTGGAAGGATGTTATCCTCATTCTTGAGTAAAACAATACCCTCATCTGCAATCTGCTCTACAAGGTCAGTCGCCTCTGCAGACGTCTCCTCTCTGATCGTACCGTTTCCTGTTGCCAGTGAAATCATGCTGTTCATCGGTCCGAAGCAGATCATATTCACTACAACGACCAGTGCCAGCAGGATTGCGATGCCCGCCTCGGAGCGGACCAGTTTTCTCTTGGTCTTGTCCAGTTTGAATGCTGCGATCAGAACGATTACTGCGATCACAAAAACAACTCCAAAACCAATCAGATATGGCTTACATGTATTTAACACGTTAACCACATCGGCCATGTTAATTGCTAACATAGTTTATTCCTCCCTTTCTCATATAGATTTCGACGGGATCTCCCGTCAACTGGCGTTATTATAACAATCTTTAACTGTTATTTTACGAAACATTCACAAATTGTTCATTTTCTGCATAAACTGTTTTATCTTATGTTAAAATGTAACAAAAACACGCGCACAAAACTGTGCGCATTGCACAATTTTGCACGCGTGTTAAATATTTCCTATTCCCAGACAGATACTTGCAGCTGCCGCCGCACCTGACTGTCAGGATGCTGACGGGCTGCCTTTCTCCACATACAGCGGTATCAGTATCCGCAGGCTGAACCAGTTATCCCTGGCATCAATCTGAACTTCACCTTTATACTTGTGGACGGTGTAACGGAGACTTTTCAGCCCGTACCCGTGCAGGCTAGTCTCTTTCTTGCTGGTGACCGGAAGCCCTCTCTCAAAACGGATGTCCCCCTCATAATAATTTTCAAAACGGACAATGAGGAAACTCTTCTCAGAAAACGCATCCACATGGAGCATCCTTTTTTCATAATCTTTGATCTTCAGTTCACACTCTATGGCATTGTCGAGAGCATTACCGAAGATCGAGCAGATATCCATGACATCCATAGAGTCGAAAAGACTGCCGTCGATCACGCTTGTCATATCAATCTTATGCTGCATGCAGCGCAGATTCTTACTTGTCAGCAGCGTGTCAAGCACCTGATTGCCTGTTTTATTCATAGCCTCATAGTCATGGATTTCATTTTCCAGTTTATCCAGATACTCGTGCCTCTGAGAATCATTACCGTTCGTCCGCAGAGCGATTATATGATTCTTCAGGTCATGATAGCGGTAATTGATCATATCTACAGCTCTCTGCGCCTGCTTATACTGCTCATACTGGCTGTTCAGTATAGTCTGGATCGCCTCCAGTTCCCTCTGGATATGGCCGGATTTCCACTGCGACTGATACGCATAGAGTATCGCCAGTCCTCCCAGATCCACCAGGGTTCTCATATTAAATATCTCCACACTGTCTCTCCCCGCGAAAGGTACACTGACCGGCAGGAATCCCAGATTGCTGACCGCAAAGATGAGCAGCGTCGCCACCACGGTCAAAATCGTCTCTTTGCCTGTCACTGTAAATTCTTCATCAGCAGATGAGATGTTTTTATTGATCTGCCAGATACAGATAAATATGATTCCGTAGACCAGAAGCAGCATCAATATTCCCCACATATTCCGCCGGATATCGAAATGCTCGTAGATATAGCACCAGATCTGCCATTCAAACGAAGCCGCAAACTCGGACGCAATAAAAGCCGTACAGCAGCAGCCTATTGCATTGTTCCTCGATGTCACCGCCCCCGCCCTGATATAGCAGAACATAAGAAAGACAGACACAGCCATGCACAGATTCCAGGCAACTCCTTCAAATCCGTCGGTCGCCACCATATAGATGCACTGGACAGCAAGAAAAAGCGCGCTTACAGCCGCAAACTTCCCGCCTCTGACACTATCTCTCCATTTCAGCGGGAGGATGCAGACGAGACACGCAAGCCACTGGGCAAGTGCGGTAATGATCCTTGGTATATCCGGAAGATCCGTAATAAATCCTGTCACTGTCATGAACGTTCCCCCCAATATCTCGTCAGCTCCTGCATGAACTGCTTGCTCCTCGGACGGCTGATCAGGAGCCGCTCGCCATGGACGATCGCATACTTGTCCTGCACCCCGTCTACATGTTCCAGATTGACGAGATAACATTTATTGATCCGTGAGAAATCCATTCCCTCCATAGCCTTTTCCACAGATTTCATCGTGCCGGACGAAACTACAGAGTCTTCTTTCGTGTGATAAATCAGATTATGCCCCTCACTCTCAATATAGTAGATATCAGAGAGCTCCATCCGCATGACGCCGCCTTTGACCGGTATCGTAATCCGCTTCCTGCTGCTCCGTTTCTTTATTTTGGCAACAGCCCTTCCAAATTTCTGGCTGAAAATAAAGTAAGACACCGGTTTGAGTATATAATCCAGCGCGCCTACTTCATACCCCCGGATCGCATACTGAGGTGCGTTTGTTATAAATATGATGGAAACCGCCGAATCCACCTTCCGTATCTCCTCAGCAGCCGTCATGCCATCGATAAATTTCATTTCAATATCCATCAGGATAACATCAAACTGTGCCCGGTAGAACGCTGCGATCTCATCACCATCGTGATAGACCGTGACCTCAATCTGCTCACCGGACTCCTCCTTATACCGCTCCAGATATTCCTTCAATACGGAAATGTAGCTTTCCTCATCTTCCACGATCGCAATCCTGATCATACTGCAACCTCTGTTCTTTCTATAAAAAACGACCTTGTATCGCATATGATTATATTATCTGCGAATTACAAGGTCAAGAAATTTTCTTTTATTATTACCGGCGCATACTATATCATATGCGCCGGCCAGAGTCAGGTATACCTGTTTTTCAGGTTTTTATTCAGCCTTATCAGCTGCGTATACATCTACCAGTTTCTTCAGGTAGTCGTATCTCTCCATAGCTTCCTGCTCGTTGATCGCGAACAGTCTTGCAGCTTTCTCCGGGTTGGATCTCTTCAGGGCATTGTAACGCACCTCTCCGTCGAGGAATGCCTGATAGTCTTCCTGCTTCGGAGCCTTGCTGTCAAGTGAGAACTTGTCTCCCTCTGCAGCCGGATTGAACCGGAAGTTATTCCAGTATCCGCACTCTACTGCAAGCTGCTCCTCTGTCTGAGCCTTGCTCATACCCTTCTTGATACCGTGGTTGATACACGGAGCGTAAGCGATGATGAGTGACGGTCCCGGATAAGCCTCAGCCTCTGTGATGGCTTTGACTGTCTGGTTGAAGTCAGCACCCATAGCGATCTGTGCAACGTATACGTATCCGTAACTCATTGCCATACCTGCAAGGTCTTTCTTCTTCGTCTCTTTTCCGCCTGCTGCGAACTGTGCTGTAGCACCTGTCTTTGTAGCTTTTGAAGACTGTCCGCCTGTGTTGGAGTAAACCTCTGTATCGAATACCATGATGTTGATGTCCTTGCCGCTTGCAAGCACGTGGTCAACACCGCCGAATCCGATATCGTAAGCCCATCCGTCACCACCGAATACCCACTGGGATTTCTTAGCGAGGAAGTCTTTGTTCTTCAGAAGTTCTGTCTTCTCTGCGCGGTCGCATCCGCAGTTCTCCAGAGCTGCTACAAGTTTGTCTGTAGCTGTTCCGTTTGTAGCGCCGCATCCGAATGTATCAAGGTACTCCTGAGCTGCTGCCTTAACGTCTGCATCTTCTGCATCCTCAGCAAGTTTAGCTACAAGGCCTTTCATTCTGTCACGGATCGTATTCTGAGCGAGCAGCATACCATATCCGAACTCAGCATTGTCCTCGAACAGTGAGTTACACCAAGCCGGTCCTTTACCTTCCGGAGTTACCGTGTAAGGTGTGGACGGTGAGGAGTTACCCCAGATAGAAGAACATCCTGTTGCGTTTGCGATGTACATTC